>JALGZU010000014.1 GCA_025774735.1 candidate division LCP-89 bacterium
TTCTTGGCACCCAGAGGAATGCTGATCGTCTCAACCTGGACTGCACCGCTGGCACTGGTGAACGTCACCTCGAGATCCGCCGGGTAGCCGGGCGGTGCATCCATGGATGCTGTGAGGTTGAACGGGTCGATCGAGCAGTTCGAAGCTCCCCCTACCCCCACGGTACTGAAAGCCGCCGAATTATCATTGATCGTTAAATAAGGGCTTATCGACGAGATTGTAGCTGTGAGTGAAGTAGCGTCTTCGCCGCCGTCGTTGGTGACCCAGAGGATCAGATCTGTTCTCTCACCGGGCGAGAGGAGGGTATCGGCCCCAGCTGCCTGGATGGAGGTGATGGTCATCAGGTAAGCGGCCACTTCCAGGTCGAGCACGCCCTCCCAGGAGTCCTGATCGGAATCCGTGGTCAGGTTCAACCGGATCGTATGGCCGTGGGGACAATCGGGAGCGATGGCCAGGTCAAAATCGTCGGCGCTGTTTCCCGTGGCGTCCGGGGCGATGTTCGGGAAGGTCTCAAAATCGTCGATCAACGTCGCGTATGCGTCGCTGGTTGTCGCGGTGACGCTGATCCCCGTCGCGTTGGTGGATGATCCGAAATTCTTCAAAACCAGAGGGATTTCCACTGTTTCTGCTGAATTGATCACCCCGTTTGAATTCCCCGAACTGCTGCCTATGTTGTCGTCATCGATGGAATGATCGAAGTAGCCCACGGAGATGTCTGCCTGCACCACGTTCAGTGAATCCACGATGGGATTGAAGTTCTGTTTGGTGATGGTCACCTTTACGTTGCCAGGAGCCATGGGATTGATGGGCAGGGTGACCTGGCCGGATGCATCGGTCAGCCCCACTTCGTGGATGTCGTCATCTTTGTAAAGACAGACTATGGCATCCTCGAGGGGACCGACGCCGGGTTCGGAAACAGTCAGCGTCAGGGCATTCTCCCCCCAGGTTACGCTGGCGGGGATGTTACAATCGATGAACTGGATCGCCCGGTTAAACAGTTCAAGGCCCGGGTCGCCGGCCAGAGCCGCGTACTTGGAGAAATTCTCCACGCTGCTTGGGTCGTGAGCTTGATAGGTGTTGTAGAGTTCCAGCTTGCCCCGGTTCAGTGCGTTGCCTGCCTGGGTGAGGCCTTCGTCGAAAATGCCTGCAAAGATCCCCATGTCGATGGTGTTGTTCTGCCGAGTGTGGGTGTAGGACGTGGCTGTCCCCACGCAGGCCACCGCGCCACTCGGATTTGTGGGAGTGCCGACCACCGAGAAACGCTCCATCAACGATTCCGAGTAGCCTGAAAATCCTCCCGTACCGCAGGTGATGGTAACCACGAAGGGAAGCTTGCGGCCGTTGTACAGAGCGTTGATGCTGCTCAGGCCGAAGTTTTCCATTTCGTAACAACCGCGGTAGTTAACGATGGAAACGCCTTCGTTGATGGCCGGGCTGAGAGTGCTGGCCACTGATCCGCCCATCCAGTACCAGAACGTATCGATCTCGGTGTATTCGTTCCAGACCATGCGCGTTTTGATGTAACGGTTGGTCTGCACGGTTGAAATCCCGGAAGCACCGTTGCCCGCGATGAGAACGCCCTCGTGGTACCAGTCGGTATTGTCGATGTAGGGCATCTTCTCGTAGAAGAGTACCTTGTTGACCAGGACGGAGGCTTCGAAGTCGGTTCCGGCCGGCAGGCGCCCCACAGCCACGTCGGCGAGTTCATCGTTGCCTTCCAATTGTGCGTAGGGCTGGTCGATCTGATCGGAGCCCCAGGGCCAACCGCCCACCGTCCAACCAGCCAGTGCGTATTCGCCGTCGCAATCGCCGAATAGGAGCACGTATTCCGGCGGAATATCCCAACTGTCGTAGGCGTTCTGGATGATGGCTTTAATCGCCGTATTCGACGCTCCCGGGGTGAAGGTTTCTACGACCACCGTATGGCCCTTGCGCCTCTTCCAGTCCACCAGCGGGGGGAGGATGTTGTTGATTAGATCGGAGTTGTCTTCGCATACGATCAGGTAAGAGCCGGTCTCGGTAATGTCCAGGTCGAGGTTGTCGTGATTGATAACCGTGCCCTGCATCAACTTCGCCCAGGATCGTGACATGGGCCTTAGCGGCTTGACTGGAACGTTGCGGTTGTCTGTCCCTTCGAAATGTACCGTCACCCGGTAGCGGTGGGTAACGCGCAGTTCTCTTGTCACCGGGTTGTAGCGCACCGGGTGCATGCGCACCCCTACCAGCCTCATGCCGCGCATCAGCGCGGGCGGGCCGGTCATGATCTCATCTTCAGGGTAGAAGGCATCCCGGGAATAAGCAGCCATGTCGAAGGTGACCGGCTGAGTATCGGTTTCCAGGTCCACCGGGTCCTTTCCCTGCGCCGGCATCAGGTCGATGTTCTGCAGTTCGGTTGTTTCGAGAGCTTCGAATTCCGCCCGGACACCTGATCCGGCCGGGATGGCCAGGAGCCGCGTGAAGTGCGGCACTTCGGGAGCGCCCAGATCAAGTTCGTAGCCCCCTCCGGGGATTTCAATTCGGTCCCAGCGGCGTCCCTCCAGGGTTCCCTGGAGTCGCTCGATGCCCGGGAGGCGCACCTCGAATTGTATTGCATCTGTGGTGTGGTTCAGGATGGAAACTTGCGGTTGGTCGCCCTGCACGTCCGTGCGCAGGGGTAAAGTGTCGGCGAAAGTCGTCTGGGTGGCAAGGGTAATCAGACAAAGAAAGCAGAGAATTCTCAGACCTCGCGTCATAGGTGTCTCCTTTTTCTCCTCGTGATGCGACGGGATCATATAAAAACCGCGAACCCTCCAGCCCGCGGCCTTGTACCAGATCACCAAGATCATTCGGCCCCGTCAGCAGCGTCATTTAGCTATGCAGGTTTGTTTTACGCCGATATTTAATATAAAAAAAAACTCTTCCTAATGCAAGCAGTTTTTTAAATCAAGTGATTTTTACCGATTAGGGAAGCGCCGGAATCTAGCCCGGGTTGTTTTGTATTTGATGAGAGCCCGCCCAATCCTACTTGATGAGGACCAATTTCCGAATTGTCGAGATGGTCTCAGACTGCAGCCTGCAGAGGTACACTCCCGACGGAAGATCGGCTGCATCGAAGGTGACCTCGTGGACTCCCGCCTCTCGGTGACCGTCCACCAGCACCATCAGCAGTCTCCCCGATATGTCGAAGACGGAGAGCTGTACACAGCCCGGTAACTGCAGGTGGAATGGGACCGTCGTACGGCTGTTGAAGGGATTGGGATAATTGGATCGCAGCCCGTAAACGGCGGGTGTTGAGGATCCGTCGACGGCAGGCAGCGGTTGAGTGAACGGCTCACCACTGTCCGAAAACCAACCTCCGGAACCGGTCTCATCCCCGGATTCCAATTTGGTAAACTCGAGGTGATCCTCGGCGTAAATGACCGGATCGAAGAGATCATAGTTCCCGAAGTAACCGTTGATAACGTAGAGGCCTGGAGGAACGACACCCGGCACGGTTAGCTCGCGGTCCCGTTCGAAGGACGATCCGGGCGGGAATGAGAGGCCCTCGACCGGACCCACCACGGGGCCGTACACAACCCCTAAAGGAATAGAGACATCGATCCAGATGTCTGCAACTTCATAATAGGTGCCCGCATTGCCCCCATCGATGGTATAATAAATGATTCCCCCTGAGGCCGGCAGGATGGTCGGCCCGTTGGCAGTCAGAGTGAAGAATAGATCCGGAGGATTCTGGCTGTACTTCACCGTAGCGAAGTCGTAATCCAGTGCTTCCCCCTGGCTGTTGCCGGCGACGTGGACGCCATCGATTCCATCCAGGGCGATGGCCACCGCTCCATCTTCGCCCTCGCCAGGTCCGCTGTAGACGCCTTGCCAGAGGTTGGTCCCATCGGAGTCGTATTTTATGGTCGTGTAATCATGGCTAAAGAAATAGGAGCTTGTATAGCCCGTGACGTAAATATTGGCGTCATCGTCTCCCGCCATGGCATAAGCACGATCGTCTCCGTTCCAGGGTGCATTGTAACGCTGAATCCAGAGCTGAGTTCCTGAAGAGTTGTACTTGACCGTCGCGTAGTCGTAATCCTGGAAAGGCGCGTAGCTGTACCCGGCAACGTAGATGTTCTCCGCCGCGTCAACCAGCACAGCTTGTGCGGCATCATACCAATTGCCAGGACCGTCATAGCGTGCTGCCCAGAGTTCCTCCCCCTGGGAATCGTATTTCACCGTGCCGTAGTCTTCGTACACCCAGCTCCCCGTGCTGGATCCGGTAACGATGACGTTGCCGCTGTCATCGAGAGCCAGGGCGCGGGCTTCATCGTAAGCGTTGCCGGGACCGTCGTATCGGGTGACCCACTGTTCGATTCCTTCCGGAGTGTATCCGACCGTGGCATAATCCAGCCCCGTACCGATCCCGGCGCTGCACCCTGTGATGAAAACGCTGCCGTCACCGGCGACTGCCATGGCGTTGGCTCGATCTTCACCGCCGGCGAGGCCATCGTAACGCGCCGTCCAGATTTGATTGCCGCTACGGTCATACTTGAGGGTCACATAATCCAAACCCGATCCGCTGCCCTCGCTGTAACCCGTCACGTAAACGTTGCCATCTGAATCAGTGGCGATGGAAGTGGCCCCATCCTCGCCGTTCACCGGGCCGTTGTAATACGCTGCCCACTGTTCCATCCCGTCTCCATCGTATTTCATCGTGACCAGGTCGAGTCCTCCCAGAGCTCCTGCACTCGATCCGGTTACATAGACGACGCCGTCAGCAGCGATGGTTATGTCTGTCCAGGCGTCGGCGCCGGGTCCAGAGCCCTCGAACACGGAGCACCACTGCTCGATGCCACTGGCATTGTACTTGACCGTGACCGCAGAGGAAGCCTCCCCGTTCTGTTGGCTCTGGCCGACGACGTAGACGTTGGCGTTCTCATCCACCGCCAGCGACATCACGGTGTCATCGCCGTCGCCGCCGCTGTTGTAGCGGGCCGCCCATCTTTCCCACAGTTCTGCGTGGACTCCGGCAGGGAAGCCGGTCAAGCTAATCAGCATGATGATCGTCGTGATGGAAAGGATGAGGCGCCTTGTTTTCATGTAGACTCCGTGTGAGAGATTACCGGATAGAAGTAATAATATACTCAATTATTGTTCCTTTGTCAATAACCGGGAGATCATTCGGACGTTTTTTTAAGCGGTCGTACGGGAATCATGCAGAGAATCGGCGCTTTCCGGGGGGAGGGATCAGAGTGTACGGTCTCTCAGGGGATCTTCGAGGAGGCGCAGTCCGCCGTTCTCGGATATGTGCGCCAAGACTCCCACGGGGACAGTGATGCGGTCCGGGAGGTGGCCGTAAGGGAGACCGGAATAGATGGGTATGGGATGCGATGCGGTCAGTTCGAGCAGAATCTCCTCCAGTGACAACTGCTTCTTTTTACCCGATTGGGGCCAGCAGCGGATCATTTGACCAATGAGGAGACCCGAGATCCGGTCGAGCACATCGGCGTTCTTCAGGTGGGTGAGCATGCGGTCCACACGGTAGGGTTCTTCGTTGATCTCCTCGACAAGCAGGATGGCGCCCTTCAGGTCGGGTAGGTAAGGCGTCCCAAGAAGTGTGACGATCATGGATAGGCAGCCGGGAAAGAGCCGGCCGGAAGCCTCCCCGGATCGGATCACGGTGGGCATTTCCGGGCAGAGTCGGCTCTCGAAAACCTCAGCGCCCACTGCCGAACGGAGGGAAGCCAGAGCGCCGTCGGAGAGCCCTTCACCGATCTCGCCCACGGTCGGTCCGCTCAAGGTCACCAGGCCGGACCGGGCAAACAGCGCCCAGTTCAGAACCGTCGTATCGCTGAAACCGACGAATATTTTGGGAGTATGCTTAATTTCCTCGTAGGGGATTCGAGCCAGTAGCCGGCCGCTGCCGTAGCCGCCCCGGGAGCAGAAAATCGCTTGCACATCAGGATCGGTAAAAGCGCCGATCAAATCAGTGAGTCTGTCGGAATCCGGGGCAGAAAGATAGCCGTGGCGGCCCTCAGCTGATTGCCCGGTTTTCACGCGGTAGCCCCAGGTCTGCAGTTGACGAATCCCGGCGTTAAGCCGTTTCCCGGCGATAGGTCCCGCTGGGGAAATCACTGCCACAGCGCTTCCCTGAGCAAGGACTGCTGGTTTGATTAGAGTCGGATCGGGATCCATGCCTTTAATAGTCCGTCCACATGGGTGTCGTCAGGCGGTACTGGCCGAATCCTTCTTCATCGACGAAGACAAACTCGCGCCGAATATCGTAATAGTACCAGATCTCGTAGGGCTTCGAGTGGTGGCTGAAAGGCTCCCGTTTAATATCCGACGGCGGACCGAAGATAACGTAAACCTTCCCCATATCCGTCTTCCAGCCGCCGCCGTAGCCGGAAAACTGGCGGTTGGCGTAATCGATTCTGCGGTAGTACTCCTCCATCTTCTCGTTTTCGGGAGTCGAAGGTGAAGGGTCTTTGGACTTCCAGAACACCTGGAAAAGCTCTTCCCGCTTGGAAGGGGGAGCCTCCACTAGGCGGTCGTGTTCACTGTCCGTGGCGATATACTTCAACTGCTCGATAGCCAGGTCCAGGTCCCGGATAAAATCGGGCATGTCCCGTCCGAGAAGCTGAATGGGATAGGTGCGCGTCAGCGAAGTTTTCCCCAGCCTGGCATAGAGGGCGAAGGTGTACGACTGGTTCGTCAGCGAATCGGTGGGCAGAATCAGGGTTTCGGCGAAATATGGGCCTTCGCCCTGTAGGGCGATCTTGCCACCCAGGACGATCTTGTCGTTGGCGTCCAGAAGCTGGTATAGGAGCGAGAGAGAGTCCTTTTCATCGCAGTAAAGCCTGTGCGCGATGCGGATCGGTTCCCCCGGAGTGATCCCGCTGGAGAGGTGGGCGACGCCATTGGAATCGACCAGGGCCAGATCTCCGAGACGGCAGGATTGCTGCCATTCTTTGTCCGGGAAGTATACTTCGTGTTCCAGGATGCGACTCTTACGCGATTCCCGGTCGATCAGGACGATTTTCATGTCGTAGCGGTCAGGAGCGACGCTGAACACGGCCTTGGTTTGATCTCCGATCTGGCGTGAATTCGTCTGAGCGTAAGCGGAGACCTTCAGTTCACGGTCTATATGGTTGTAGCTGGCCAGGTGGTCGTTCATGTCCCGCAAAATCACGTCTAATCCGTATCCCGCTTTGTAGGTTTCTCCGGTCTTGACGAATTGCAGGTCGTCGTATACGATGCGGATGTGGATCTCGACCTTCACCGAGTCCGGGTGGGGGGTGGGCAGGCGCAGCGCCAATGCCCGGAACTCGGGGAGCCCCAGGTAGGCGTCCGAGTAGAACTCGGGCTGAGCCTGCGCCAGAGTCCCGGCGATGATCAATGTCAGGAGGAAGAATGTGGGCCTGTTCATCGATAACGTCCTTTTTTAGAGTCTATTTCGCCCTGGCTTCCCGCATGCGAGACGACAACGGGCGGGCGATTTGGTCGTGTTCACTGGTCTCTTCGATCACCACCTGCAGCTTCTCCCCAACCGGATGGCGTCCGGGAATCAAGATTTCACCGTCGAGCTCAGGCAGTTCGCTGCGGCTGTGAGCGATGCTGTAATCCGACTCCTCTTCGAATGAATCGACGAAGACTTCGCACACCTCGCCGATCTGAGCCTGATTCAATTCCGTGGCGATCTCGCCCTGTACTGCCATCAGTTTCGCCTGCCGCTCCGCCCGGACCGGTTCCGGAATCTGGTCCGTCAGGTCGAAGGCGGGCGTGCCCTCCTCCGGGGAATACCGGAAGGAACCCAGCCGCTCGAACCGCATCTCGCGGATGAAATCGAGCAGTTCTTCGAAGTCCACTTCCGTCTCACCCGGAAATCCGACGATGACGGAAGTCCGAATGACTACGTCCACCATCAAATCGCGGGCTAAGCGAACGATTTTGCGGATCTGATCACGGGATCCGGCGCGCCCCATCGCCTTCAGGATCCGGTCGGAACCGTGTTCGATGGGAAGATCCAGGTAGCGGCAGAGCTTCGGCTGCGAAGCCCAGTACTCCAGCAATTCCCGGTCGCAGGCTGGCGGATGCAGGTAGAGGGGACGGATCCATTCAATTCCTTCGATGCCGCTGAGCTCCTCCAGCAGCGCGATCAGAGGTCCGTTCTTGGAGCCCAGGTCCAGGTCGTGTCCGTATGAATTCAACTCCTGCGCCACCGGCATCAGTTCCCGCACTCCCCGACTGGCCAGCGTCCGGGCTTCTTCGATGATCTCTGCGGGAAGCCGGCTCCGGTAAGAACCCCGCAGAGAGGGGATAATACAGTAAGTGCAGCCGCGGTTGCAGCCATCCGCGATGCGCAGGTAGGCGTAGTGACCTGGCGTCGAGAGATGCCGTTGCACGAAGGGATTGGACCCGGTGTCTATCCGCTCAGGGGTGATCTCAGCGAGGATTTTCTGCCACTCATTTACGCCGAAAAAACCGTCCACTTCGGGCAGCTCACCGGAGAGGCCATCACGATAGCGCTGAGGGAAACAACCACTGACGTATAGCTTTTCGCAGCAGCCTTCGGTTTTCAACCGGGCGGCATCCAGGATAGCGTCGACTGCTTCGCTCTTCGCTTCTTCGATGAAGGCACAGGTGTTGACCACGATGATCTCGGCGGTGTAAGGGTCGTCCGTCAAACGGACGCCGCCGCTATCGGCCCAGCCGGCTAGCATCTCGCCTTCAATCTGGTTCTTGGCGCAGCCCAGATTGTGCAGGTGGAGCCTCTTCACTCGGCATCCTCGCCGGATTCAACGATGGCCCGAGCGAATCCCTCGGGATCGAAGGGCTCGAGATCGTCCGGTTGTTCACCCAGCCCGATAAAACGGAGCGGAAGCCCCAGTTCGCGGCAGATCGGAATGACGGCGCCGCCCTTGGCGGTCCCGTCGAGTTTCGCCATCACCAGGCCCGTTACTCCGCTGATCTCCTGGAAAACGCGCGCCTGCTGCAGGGCGTTCTGACCGGTGGTGGCGTCGAGGACCAGAAAAACTTCTTGTGGTGCCTCCGGATCCAGTTTCTTCAGCACCCGGCCGATCTTGGCCAGTTCGTTCATCAGGTTCGCTTTATTGTGCAGACGCCCGGCTGTGTCCACAATTAGAAGGTCGTAACCCCTGGCTTGAGCGGACTGAAAGGCGTCGAACGCTACTGCGGCGGGATCGGCCCCCGTCTGCTGGTGCACGACCGTGGCGTCAAGTCGCCGGCCCCATTCCTGTAACTGCTCGGTGGCCGCGGCGCGAAAGGTGTCCGCTGCGGCCAGCATGATCCTCTTCCCCTGGCTCTGAAAATAACGGGTCAATTTGGCGATGGTCGTCGTTTTGCCGCTGCCGTTCACGCCGACGATCAGAATGACGGAGGGTTTGCTGTTCAGAACCAGCGGACGGTCGGCGGTCTCTGGGCTGATGATCTCCCGGATGACCTCGATCAAAACGTCCTGCAGGGCGGCAGGATCGTCACCCAAGCTATCCCGACGTACTCGCTCTCGGAGACCCTCCAGGATAGCAGCGCTGGCATCGATCCCGACGTCCGCCGAAATCAGAGTGTCCTCCAGCTCCTCGTAGAGTTCTTCGTCGATCCGGGCGTGCGATTTCAGCACCGACCGCAGGCGGTCGCCCAGTTTCTCCCGGGTTTTGGATAGTCCGTTTTTCAGAGATTTAAACAGCTGCATTCTAGTATCTTGATCCCTATGATCTCACTCAGGTTTGTGCCTATAATGGTTCACACCCGGGCTCGAACCGCCCAGTGTTGTAGGATGGCATCGCTTCTATCCTTCAGTCGCGGATCGCGCCCGAATATCGGATCCTGGTCATCGTAAAGCCGTTGCCGCTTTTCGATCTCGGACTGGTTGAACCGTTCCACCAGATCCTCGATCTCGGCAAGGTCGAAATAGTGATGCGGCACGCCTGCTTCGGTGCCTTTGCGGTGTATGAACGTGAATGGCTCAATCTCTTCGCCCTCCCCGCAACGCGCGTCCTCTCGGCCGATGACCACGAAGTAGAAAGGACTGCCCGGTTTCAGAATTCCGCGGATGTCTTCGATCGCCCGGGCTGCCTGCTTCAGGGTGGCATGCTGGAGCACGTTGATGGAAACGGCGCCGTCGAACACCCCTTCTGAAAACGGCAGTTTCGACATCTCCAGCAGGCACAGGTTGGCGTTCAGTTTATCCCCTTTCAACCACTCCCGGGCAGCTTGCAGGCCACTCAGGGCAACGTCCCCGCCGGTCACCTTGAGGCCGGAGCTAGCCAGGTGTACCACGTGTCTGCCGCCGCCGCAACCGAAATCGAAAACCCGTCCCCCGGGTTCGACCGCGTCGAGAAACGCGTTGACCAGCGGATCCGGATCACGCAGGATATTGACCGGATCCCGGAATAATTGGTTCCATTTTGCACACATATGGGATCAGGATTTGGGTGAGTTACGGGTGTGGTTCGGCTTGGAGTGGGGACTGTCTCCCCATTTCAGCTTTTCGCGCAGGACGTCGTAGAAGAACTTATCGTGAAACAGCACCAGCTTGACGACGTAATCCGCCCGCTGAACTATGACCCGGTCACCGCGGGCTAAAGTCCGCTGAACCTGGCCATCGGTCACCAGGAACAGCTCATCGTGCTCGCTCTCAATCTCCGCCTCGATCTCCTTGTCGTCCCCGATTATGATGGGACGGTCGGTTAAGGAGTGCGGGGAGAGGGGATTCACGATCAGGGCGCCCAGGGCGGGCTCGATGATGGGGCCGCCGGCGGAAAGAGAGTAGGCGGTCGATCCGGTGGGGGTAGCCACGATCAGACCATCCCCCGTATAGGTGTTCAGAAATCTCCCCCCGATCGTGGTGCGGATGTGCACCACGCGGTAGAAGGCTCCCTTGTCTATAATGACGTCGTTCAGAGCGTAGTATTCGTTCGCTGCGCCTTCCACCCGGCATTTCAGAACCATCCGGTCTTCGACCCGGTAGGATCCGTCCAGGAGTTCTTCGATGCGCGCTTCCAGGCTGTCCAGCGAGAGTTCAGCCAGATAACCCAACCCACCCACGTTGACCCCCAGGATTGGCGTCTGACGCCGGCCTACCTTATGCGCAGTGGCCAGGAGCGTCCCGTCTCCCCCGAACGAGAGAACCATATCGCTCTCGACCGCCAGCTCATCCGGTGGCAGAAAGCGCCGCCCGGACGCTTTCAACTGATCGCGCAGGTCGTGACAGAGCAGAATTTCGAGATGCTTACTTTCTGCCCACTCCAGAAAGCCGGGTAGCACTTCCCAGTTTCTGGGCATCTGCGTGTTGGCGATGATGCCGAACTTCATGCGACTTGACGCTCGTTTCTGACGTCGATGTTGCCCCTTCTTCGATGGAGGTTACTCCGAAATAATCCCGGGCTGAGTGCAGGATGCTTTCGGCGTCGAGCCCCACCTTCTTCAGGAGCAGTGATCGTTTTCCCTGCTCGATGAACCGGTCTGGAATTCCCAACCGCTTGACTTCGGGAATCGGTCCACCCATTTGCGTTAATTCTTCGAGCACGGCAGATCCGAATCCGCTGGAAAGCGCCCCTTCTTCGATGGTCATGATGCGGTCAAACTGGGCCTTGATATCGTGCAAGAGGTTAGTATCCAGAGGTTTCAGGCAGCGCATGTTGACGACCGTTATCGGGGTGCCCTCTTCCTCCAGGATCTGAGCCGCCTGCATCGCCTCCCAGAAAACCGGCCCCAGAGTCAGGATTGCCCCTCCGTTTCCGCGCCGGACGACTTCGCCCTTGCCGATTTCTACTGGGTGCAACTCTTCGTCCATGACACAGCCCACTCCCGCACCGCGCGGGTAGCGCACTGCGATGGGACCCTGGTCCCACTGCACGGCGGTCAGCAGCATATGCTGTAGCTCGTTCTCGTCCCGGGGCACCAGAACCGTCATACCGGGGATATGGCGCAGGTAAGCCAGGTCGAAACAGCCGTGGTGTGTGGGACCGTCTTCGCCCACCAGGCCGGCCCGGTCCAGAGCGAAAACCACCGGGAGTTTCTGCAATGCGATATCGTGAATGAGCTGATCGTAGCTGCGCTGTAAAAACGTCGAATAGATGGTCACCACCGGTTTCAATCCCTCTACCGCCAGGCCCGCGGCGAAAGTTACTGCATGCCCTTCGGCGATGCCCACGTCGAAGAAACGGTCCGGATAACGTTGACTGAATTCCGTCAATCCCGTGCCGTCCGTCATGGCGGCCGTGATGGCGACCACTTCCTCCCGCTCTGCCGCGATTTTAACGAGGGTCTTACCGAATACGGTGGTGTAGGATGGGGTGCTACTCTTGCCGTTTGATTTGCCCGTCGTCTTGGAGAAGGCTCCTACCCCGTGAAACTGGGTGGCGTCCTTCTCCGCCGGAGCATAGCCCTTGCCTTTCTTGGTCAGGACGTGCACAATGATGGGGCCGGGCAGCTCCTTGACCTTGCGGAAAATATTGATCAGGTCGTCGATTTTGTGCCCGTCCAGGGGACCGATGTAGCGGAAGCCGAGCTGCTCGAAGAACATGCCCGGGGCCAGCATGGCTTTGATGGAATTCTCCAGCCTCCCCCAGGAACGGGCGAAGCGTTCGCCCTGAGGCAGCCGGGCGGCGAAATCCAGCAGGTCTGACTTGATCTTGTTCAGGCGTGGATTGGTGATCAGAAGAGCCAGGTACTTGGATAGAGCCCCCACGTTGGGCGAGATGGACATCGTGTTGTCGTTCAAGACGACGATAAAGTTCCGCTTCGACGCCCCGGCGTTGTTCAATCCTTCGAAGGCGAGGCCGCCGGTCATGGAGCCGTCTCCGATCACCGAGATGACGTTATAGTCGTCTCCTCGCAGGTCCCGGGCGCAAACCATCCCGTACCCCGCCGATATGGAGGTCGAAGCATGTCCGGTGCCGAAGGCGTCATGAGGGCTCTCGGCGCGGCTGGGGAAACCGGAAATGCCCCGGTACTGGCGGTTTTTGGGGAAACGCTCGCGCCGGTCGGTCAGGATTTTATGGGCGTACGCCTGGTGGCCCACGTCCCAGATGATCTTATCGCGCGGGCTGTCGAAGACGCAGTGCAGGGCGAGGGTAAAATCCACCGCGCCCAGGCTGGGGGCGAGGTGCCCGCCGGTGACGCTCACGTGCGTAACGATGTAATCGCGTACCTCTTCCGCCAGTTCGTCCAACTCCGCCACTGACAGCTTCTTCAAATCCTCGGGAGAATTTATGTTGGGTAAATGCACGGTCGAATCAGCCTCTTTCTTCATCTCACCAGGTCAATCTCATCACTGCACTGTCATGACTATTTATCCGCATCTTTGAGAGTCTGGAGCTTCTTTTCCGCACTCTCCAGTTTCTTTGAACCCAAACTGATCAGGTTCCGGCCCTCTTCGAACAGCTTTAAGGCTTCGTCCAGGGAAAGATTGCCCTCCTCGAGGAGATTAACGATCTCTTCCAGCCGCTGCAGCGCTTCTTCGAAGTTTTTTTCCGCTTTGTTCGACATGGCGGTTGGATTTGACTCTAAGAGTTTTTACAACGCTTGACGATGGCTTCGGCGCCGCCTTGATAGAACGTGATCTCGATGGCGTCCTCCGGGGATAGGTCCTGTGACCGGGTGACCGAGGTCGTTTCACCGGAGCGCCGCACGACTGAATAGCCCCGCGCAAGGATCCCCAGGGGATCCAGTGACGCATGCAGGACCGCTATCTGATCGAAACGGGCGCGGCGGCGTTCGACGAATTGTGCCGCGCCAATCTGCAGGCGCCTGTCCAGCAGGTCGAAACGTTGACTCTCCTGCCGCCAGACGGCCATAAACCGTTCCCGGAACACCACTGTAAGGTATTCCTGAAAGTACCGCCGGGCATCGTCGAACCTGGTCTGCATTTCACGCCGCATGCGGTCGCCATAGTCCGCCAGCCTCTCAGACAGAACCCGGCCATCGGGGAAGCAGAGCTCGGCCGCCGCCGAGGGCGTCGGGGCGCGCAGGTCAGCGGTTAGGTCCGACAAGGTGACGTCCACCTCGTGCCCCACCGCGCTGACGATGGGAGTGCGGCAGGAGGCGATAGCGCGCACCACCTTCTCTTCGTTAAAAGCCCAGAGATCTTCGGGGCTGCCTCCGCCGCGGCCCACGATGATGATCTGGGGCCAACCGCCTTCATCCAGCGCCTTAATCCCTGCACAGATTTCCTCAGCTGCGTTCACTCCCTGTACGGCGGCTGCAGCCAGGCGCAGCTCGATCCAGGGAGCCCGCTTCGACGCCACTTTGAGGATGTCCTGCAGTGCAGCGCCGTCGGGACTGGTCACAAGGCCGACCCGTTCCGGCAGGGAGGGCAATGGGATCTTCCGCTCCAGTGCGAAGAGCCCTTCGGAGTCGAGCTTCCGTTTCAGCGCTTCGAACGCTAAGGCCAGTTCGCCCACTCCGGCTGGACGCAGTTCAAAACAATCGAGTTGATACCGCCCCCCGCGTTCGTAAACGCTGACCTTCCCCTGAACTAGAACCATCTGCCCGACTTCGGGCAAAAAGGTCAGATCCTGGCTCCGGCCCTTCCAGAGCACGCAGGAGAGCTGAGACTGGTTATCGCTCAGAGTGAAGTACCAGTGCCCGGACCGGTGACGGGTCAACTGGGAGATCTCCCCCTGTACCCATATTGGCGGCAATCCCCCCTCCAGGACCGTCTTGATCCGGAGAGTCAACTCGCTGACACTCAGCGGACGTTCATCGCTCATTTGCGGCCCAGGATGTGAAAGATTAAGGTGAGAACCACGCTGACGGCGAGGCATACACCCAGGGGGAAATAAACGGTGACAGGCCCCTTTTGCCAACGCAGATTCCCGGGCAGTCTATCCAGAAGAGGAAAGCGGGGCGCCAGGTAAAGGATCGCCCCGATAACCACGATGATAACACCCAGCAGAATGAGAATTTTACCCACCGATTGCTGCGGAACCATGGAGAATGTATTTATGGAAATTGACCGTGCCTGGGTAATGACACAATACTGATTCGCGTCGCTCCTCGATCGATCTCAAACCATCCGACGGTCGCTTCCGGCCCCGATGGATCCGTGGCGCTTCCCGGATTGAACAACACTGTTTTGCCCCGCTGGCTCTGGTATGAACGGTGTGAATGACCGAAGATGATAATCTCCGGCTTATCCGCCGGCCAGGCCTCGTATACGCGATTTTCCAATCCTCGGGAGGGTCCCCAGCCGTGCATAATGCCGATGCGAACGTTCTCACACGTGAGTACTTTGCGTTCCGGGAGTTCGTTTTGCAGCAGAAACGAGTCCATGTTCCCGCAGACGGATATAAGATCTCCTCTAAGCTGCAGTGCTCGGTAGAAGTCCGCGCTGGTATGATCTCCGGCGTGGAGAATCAGATCGGCGGCTTTCAAGTAGCCGTCCAGATCCTCCAGCAAAGCCGGATCGGAACCAGGGTGCGCGGCGACCTTTGATATGTGAGTATCCGAGAGTACCAGGATGCGGGTCATGGCCGCGGCCCAGAGGTGGAATTACTTCTTCTTGTGTCGGTTTTTACGCAGTCTCTTCTTTCTTTTGTGCGTAGCCATTTTGGCCCGCTTGCGCTTCTTGCCGCAAGGCAAATCTGACTCCTCCTAACTTTCGTGGTTGCCAGCTTGAGCTGGCAGTGTCTATCGTCTCAACAGCTCAGTTTTCCAATCGGGTGAGGGACGAAATACCGGGACTTTCTTTTGAGGCACATGAATGGTATGGCGGGTTCGGGGGTGCTGGGCCTTGCGAGCTTCACGTGTGACCGCCTTGAAGGTGCCAAACCCACGTAGGTTAACGCTCCGTCCCGATGCTACCTGATCGCCGATGACGCCGACCATATTGTCAATAGCAGCACGGGCTTCAACCTGTGTTAAACCGGTGCGATTCGCGACTTCACGAACCAGATCGCTCTTGTTCATGGCTCACCTCTCAATTTGATGGATCGTTTCTCCGGCATAGCCGGAGGTTAACTGTCCCCAATAGAATTGGTTCTACGTGCTTGAATAGGATGATGTTGGCTAAGGTAGACTCAGGGGCATCTCATATTTCAAGGGAGTCGCCATACCCAGCTTCTGCACCAGAACCTCGTTCAGATCCCCGAACAGTAAATCAAATAAAGTCAATTTTTCCCGCCTGGCCAGGCTAACAACTTCCGGTTTACCGGAGATGCCGCCCAGAATGCCGGCCAGTTCGATAGCATCGTTCAATCCCCCCAACAGATCGATCAGGTCGTGTTCGTGCGCCTGGCGTCCGGTATAAACTCGGCCGTCTGCCAGAAGTTCCACCGTATCGACGTCCAATTGCCTCTCCTCGGCGACGGTCTCCACAAACTGGTGGTAAGTGTCATCGATGAGAGCCTGCAGGTAATCCCTCTCTGCAGATTCGATCGATCGAAGCGGCGATCCGGTGTCCTTGAATTTGCCGCTTTTGACGACCACGCTGCCGAAGCCGATTTTGTCTAAGAGTTCGTGGTATTGAGGGAAGCTCAGGATAACGCCGATGGAGCCGGTGATGGTGCCGGGGCTGGCGAAGATCGTATCCGCGCCCATGGCCACGTAGTAGCCCCCAGACGCGGCGATGTTTCCCATCGAGGCAACAATGGGGATGCCCGTCTCGTCCCGCAGCCGGGCCAGACCGGCGTAAACTTCCTGGGAGGCCGCCACGCTCCCGCCCGGGGTCTCCAGGCGCAGCACAACTGCCTTGATAGCTGTACTCTCCTCGATCTCTTCGATTTGGTCCAGAATCGGTTCCGGGTTGTAGATCCCGCCTGTGATCTTGATCAGGGCGACCTTGTCGCCCCCGCTCAGATCCAGATCGCCGAAGGAATCGCCGGTGGTAAAAGTGCCGAACAGCAGGTAGAGGGTGAAGAAGAAGAAGACCAAGAAGAACAACAAAATGATAACATCACGACGACGGCTCAATAAAACCTCCTGCCTAAGGTGTCAACCTCAATTGCGTACCCGGCATCAGGCGCCGAACTGAATAGACGTTGTTCCATTTCTTCAGGTT
>JALGZU010000265.1 GCA_025774735.1 candidate division LCP-89 bacterium
GTCGAATATCGAAGATGCGGAGAAGACGAAGAGCGTTCTGGAGTTGATGGATGCGGTTGATACCTACATTCCGATGCCCGAGCGCGAGGTTGACAAGCCGTTTTTGATGCCGGTCGAGGATGTTTTTTCGATCACGGGCCGGGGCACGGTATCCACGGGTCGCGTGGAGCGCGGCAAGGTCAAGGTGGGGGGAGAGGTTGAGATTATCGGTCTGGGCGTGAAGCGGAAGACGGTCTGTACGGGCGTTGAGATGTTCCGCAAGCTGTTGGACGAGGGTCAGGCGGGTGACAACGTGGGTTTGTTATTGCGCGGCGTCGAGAAGACGGAGATCGAGCGGGGCATGGTGGTGGCGGCTCCGGGATCGATTACGCCGCACACGAAGTTCAACTGCGAAGTTTACGTGTTGACGAAGGACGAGGGTGGCCGTCACAAGCCGTTTTTCAACGGATACCGTCCCCAGTTTTACTTCCGTACGACGGACGTGACGGGCATGGTAGAGTTGCCGGAGGGCATGGAGATGGTGATTCCCGGTGACAACGTGCAGATGAAGATAGAACTGATCAGCCCGATCGCCATGGAAGAGGGTCTGCGCTTCGCCATCCGCGAAGGCGGCCGCACCATCGGCGCCGGCGTGGTCACCAAAATTCTGGAATAAGCCTCCTTTAGGTAGAACGATGCCACGTGATATCATAACCGCAATTATTCCACAACCAAGAATAAACGAAACCAGGCCGGAAGGGTGGAATACAAGAAGTATTGTCCCTTCTGCAACGCCCATACTATGCATAAAGAAACCCGGTAACGGGTTGACAGGCCAGTAGCTCGAACGGTTAGAGCACCGGTCTCCAAAACCGGGTGTTGGGGGTTCGAATCCCTCCTGGCCTGCATAACTTTTCGGATGGTACCATGGTCAACAAGATCAAGAATTATCTTAAAGACGTCCAGACTGAGATGGGCAAGGTGAGCTGGCCGGCAAAGCCCGAACTCTGGGAATCGACCGTCATCGTCATCGTGTTGTCCCTCATCCTGGCGGTTTATGTCTTCGGTATTGACACCAGCTTGACCAATCTGATGAAGATCGTTTATTGAGAAACCAAGGCGAACGCACCGTCTGAATGAATAGACAGGGTATATTATCTTTCTAATATTAATTAAATTAGGCTGATCCTTCGGTGAATAGAAAATGGTACGCTGTCCAGGTCTTTACCGGACAGGAACAGAAGATCAAAGGTTATCTGGACACGGAAATCGACCGCCTTGAGATCCGCGAGCAGATCGCCAACGTACTCATTCCAGCCGAAGAGGTCATCGAGATGAAGGACGGGAAGAAGAAGTCTAAACGGCGGGTATTCTTCCCGGGTTACATGCTGATCGAGGCGGAGCTGACCAAAGAGATCAGGCATCTGATCCTGAACACACCCAGCGTGATCAACTTTGTCGGTCCCAATAATGAACCAACTCACTTGAGCGACGCCGAAGTGAATCGTATCCTGGGCCGAGTGGACAAGGTCAGAGACACGGAAACGGTTGAAGTACCCTTCCACGCCGATGAAGCGATCAAAGTCATTGACGGGCCCTTCAAAGATTTCACCGGTTTCATCAAGGAAGTAAACAACGAGAAGCGTAAGCTTAAAGTCATGGTCTCCATCTTCGGGCGCAGTACGCCGGTCGAACTGGATTTTCTCCAAGTGACCACCGACTTGAGCAGTAGTTGACCCCCAACAAAGGCTGATAAGTTTGGATAGATTATGGCCAAGAGGACGATAGGCGAGATCAAGTTACACATCCCCGGCGGGCAGGCGAATCCTTCGCCGCCGGTGGGTCCAGCTCTTTCCCAGAAGGGCGTCAATATCATGGAATTCTGCAAAGCGTTCAATTCCCGCACGCAGGATAAGACCGGTTATATCATCCCGGTGGTGATTACGGTATACCATGATCGTTCCTTTTCTTTCATTACCAAAACGCCGCCGGCATCTACTCTGATTAAAAAAGCTTTGAAACTGGATAAGGGATCCGGCGAACCGAACCGTGAGAAGGTTGCTTCAATTACGAAGAACCAGCTCAAAGAGATCGCGGAAATGAAGATGGCAGATCTCAACGCCCATGACGTCGAAGAGGCCATTAAGATCATCGCCGGAACCGCCCGAAGCATGGGCGTAACGGTGAAGCCCTGATTCCCTTGAGAATTTTCCCATGAAACACAGTCAACGATATTCAGAACTGAGAAACAGTATCGACCGCTTCGTTGAATACGACCTCGACGAGGCGTTGAAGAAGGTCAAAGAAACTTCGACCGCCAAGTTTGACGAGAGCGTGGAAGTGGCTGTTAACCTGGGTGTAGATCCCCGCCATGCGGACCAGATGATTCGGGGAGCCGTATCTCTGCCGCACGGCACCGGCAAAACCGTCCGCGTCCTCGTATTCGCCAAGGATGACAAACAGAACGAGGCCAAGAAGGCCGGGGCAGACCATGTCGGCCTGGAAGACTATGTCGAGAAGATCCAGGGTGGTTGGACGGACGTGGATGCCGTGATCGCCACTCCAGACGTGATGGCTCAGATCGGTAAACTGGGCCGTGTGTTGGGTCCCCGCGGGTTGATGCCCAATCCCAAATCCGGCACTGTTACGATGGAGGTGGGCGAAGCGGTCAAAGCGGTCAAGGGGGGGCGGATCGATTTCCGCACGGATAAATTCGGTATTCTGCATGCCATTATCGGAAAATCGTCCTTCGACCCGGATAAGTTAAAAGAAAATCTGCAGGAGTTTATGCGCACGGTTCTCCGTTTGAAACCCCCTGCAGCAAAAGGCCAATATGTCAAGGGAGTGAGCCTTTCAGCCACCGCGGGACCCGGGATCAAGGTTGACAAGCAGTCCCTTCTCAATTCACTGAAATAAGATTGTTCCAGCGATGAACACTGAAGCACACCCGACACCCAAAAAGGTTGAGACCGTTCAAGAACTGACAGAATTGTTGGAGAAAGCCCAGGGTCTCTACCTGGCGGACTTCACCGGTCTTAACGTGAAGGACGTCAATGAGCTCCGCAGCAATTTCCGGAGCCAGAATGCCGTCTACAGGGTGTATAAAAATACCCTCCTCGAACTCGCCTGCAAGGAGGCGGGATTTGAAGACCTGCTGCCACATCTACAGGGTCCGACGGCCATTGCTATGTCGTTCAATGACCCCGTAACGCCAGTCAGATTGATCGCCGATTTCGTCAAGGGCAAGGAACATGAATCCCCTGTGATCAAGGCGGGCTTGCTGGAGAAGAATTTCGTTGATGCGAAAACGATTCAATCGTTAAAGAATATCCCACCCAGAGAGGTATTACTCGCTCAAATTCTCGCCAGCCTCCAAGCTCCTATCACCAATGTTGTGATGGTACTGAATGAAGTTGTCCGTTCATTCCTGGCCGTGGTTCAGGCTGTGATTGACAAAAAACAAGCCGCCGGAGAGGACGGGGAACAAGCCGAATAATCTGTAAAATTTGTGCAATAATTCCAACCAAAACCGGGTATAATAACAACGAACATATAACGTTTAGGAGAGAGAAGCCGTGGAAGAGATTATCCAGGCCATTGAAAAAATGTCGGTCTTAGATCTGGTCAAGCTGAAGGAAGCTCTGGAAGAGCGATTCGGTGTTACGGCCGCTGTGCCCGTCGCTGTGGCTGGACCGGTTGCTGGCGCTCCCGCTGCCGAGGCGGCTGCCGCTGAAGAGAAGACCGAGTTCGAGGTGGTTTTAGCCTCGATCGGTGACAAGAAGATCCAGGTCATCAAGGTCGTCCGCCAGATCACGGGTCTCGGTTTGAAAGAGGCCAAGGAAGTGGTGGATACAGCCCCCAGCACGGTGAAAGAATCGGCCACCAAGGAGGAGGCAGATCGCATAAAGGAACAGTTGGAAGCCGAAGGCGCAACGGTCGAGTTGAAGTAACTGTCTGCTTCGACTCCTCTTTAACCTTGTCTTCATGTCGTTTCTGATTAACTCGACGGAAGTTGCAGTCTTCTTCCCTTCATGGAAGATTCAAAGCAACTTCTTTTCTCTAAATCTGGCCGTCAATACAGTTCCAGATGGAGGAGCTCCTTGAGCCCGAAAAAGCGAATCGAACGGATGTCGTTCGGAAAGATCACTTCGATTCTGGATATTCCGGACCTCCTGGATGTGCAGGTAAAATCTTACGAGGATTTCCTGCAATCGGACGTCCTACCGGAAGAACGGGAAAAGAAGGGACTTCAGGCCGTTTTCCTGAACATTTTTCCCATCATCGATAACCGGGAAGAACATATCCTTGAATTCGTCGAATACTACATCGAGCCAGCCAAGTATTCGGTGGAAGAGTGCCGTGAGCGCGGAGTGACCTACTCCGCCTCTTTGAAGGCACGCCTGCGACTCTCAAGCCGTCAGGATGCTGATGATCTGGGCAGTTTCGACAATACCCTTGAGACGGACGTTTATCTGGGCAATCTCCCCTTGATGACCGAGGGGGGGACGTTCATCATCAATGGTGCGGAACGCGTCATCGTCAGCCAACTCCACCGCTCACCTGGAGTGTTCTTTGGTGATTCGACTCACCCGAATGGAACGAAGATTTATTCCGCCCGGATCATCCCCTTCAGGGGAAGCTGGGTGGAATTCACCACCGACATAAACGATGTACTCTACGTGTACATCGACCGCCGCAAACGATTCCCGGTGACGACACTCCTGCGAGCGGTCGGTTACTCTAGCGATATCGATATCCTTAACGTCTTCGGCTATGCCGAGGAGGTTCCTCTGTCCCGTAAGGATATCGAGCGGTATTTTGACCGGGTTATAATTGAGGATCAGGTTGATCCCGAAACGGGGGAAATCTTCGTTAACCGAGGGCAGGTATTCGATAAGGATACCCTGAAACTTCTGCGCCGGAAAAAGGTTCGCAGGATCCATTTTATTAAAACCAAGAAGAAAGATCCCATCTTCGATATCCTCCAGAACACGCTGGCGAAAGACCGGACGGAGAACGAGGAGCAGGCTCTCAACCTGGTTTATCTGGAACTTCGATCCGGCGATCCGCCGGACCTGGAGACGGCGCGGCGGCTGTTACAGCGTCTCTTCTTTGATGAT
>JALGZU010000266.1 GCA_025774735.1 candidate division LCP-89 bacterium
CTGCTCATCAAGGCGGGCGCCTTCGACGTGCTGGAAGGTAAAGAACGCCGCGCCGAGCTGATGTGGCGGCTGGAGCTCGATCCGAAGCGAAAAGTGCACGCCCTCGCGAAGAAGATCCCGTCGCTGTTCGACGAAGAAGTCACCGAGCCGCCCGAGGTGCCGCCCTACGATGAAAAGACGCTGCTCCAGCAGGAACTGGAGGTCTTCGGCTTCCTGATCAGCCGCCATCCGCTGACGCTGTACGATGAGAAGCTGAAGGGATTTAAGCTGGTCACAGCGGATGAATTGCACAGGCACGTCGGTGAAAATGTGCAGGCGACCGGTTGGCTGATCACCGGCAAGGTGGTCAAAACGAAGCGGAACGAGCTGATGGAATTTTTGACCTTCGAGGACGGTACCGGCCTGATCGAGACGGTCTTCTTTCCGGCCGTGTACGACCGACATGTGCACATGCTGAACAGGAGCCGCCCCTATCTCCTGAAGGGCAAGGTCGAAGAGGACTTCGGCGCCGGTGGGGGAGGTTAGGTATGTGTGAATACAAGTTATGGGAATAAATTTTCCTTGACAATTCCCATCATTTAGAGTAATTTGTGATGTAATCTCATATAGGTGCAAATTTTGAATTCTGCTACTCTATAATCCTGCTGGAGAATAACTCGATGGGATTGAATGATGAGAAACAGCTATACCACCAGTTTCATATTTAGCATCTTTGTCACCTTCAGCTTTTCAATGAATGCATCTGGTTGGCAGGACGAAGACGAACTGAATGAAATGGCCTATTGGGTGAGTCGCCTGGATTCGATAGATTCCGTGGACGATCCGATCGTTGCCAAGATAGCGGAATTTGGCGAACCGGTAATTCCACTATTAGTTCAGAGACTTAAGAGTTGTGGAAAAAAATGGTATACGGAAAGGTTAAGTTCTCTTGGTATCGCATATGCTTTTAAACACATAAAAAGTGAAAAGGCTATAGTCCCTCTGCTTGAGCTTTATTTGCAGCAAGAAGAATATAAGAACAGGTTTTTCACACCTATCAGTATGATCTTAAATGAGCGGAAAGACTTGTGTGATGGCCTCCCGTATGAAGGCGTGGATGAAGACCGAAGGGCCGTTTTTCAATCGCTGCTTTCCTGGGTAGTTGACAATGAATTTCCTGATGGGGCTGAACATCGTAAAGCCAGGTATGATGCTCTTAAAAGGTCAAATGAGAAGGGAGGGATTCAGATAAGCGGTGATTTCCCGGGCCCGGATCAGGAAATGTTCAGACGGATGAATCAGGAGTCTGTGACTATTTTGGCTGAGGAGCTAACACCTGAGTACCAATTTACATTGTCCGATAGAGACGTATACATCTTAAATAAAGAACAGATGGAGAAATCGGCAGAGCTAAACGGTGATTATATGTACTTCGTATTCCATGACATCTATTTCTATACGATAAAATATGAAGAAACATCAGCCGATATGCCAACACCAATAACTGATAAATATGGTGTTGAAAAAATTGCTTTCGTTTCGCACACTTTGGGTTGGCAGCAAAGCGCGGAGACTCGAAAAAAGATCGTCTATCTAAGTGGAGGTGGTGCAGCCACGGTATGGATAAAGAGGAACGGTAAATGGTGTTATGTAACCAGTTTATGTACATGGCAAAGTTGAATTGACCTGTTTAGTTGATAAAACCTGTTCTTAAAAGAAAAGCCCCCAACCGGGGGCTTTTCTATTCGTAAGTTGTATCTCACAGTTACTTCATCAGCACCAGCTTCTGCGTCGAGGCGAAGTCACCTGCGGCCAGATGGGCGAAGTAAACGCCGGTGGGCAGACCGGAGGCGTCGAAGGTTACCTCGTGCGATCCGGGCTGACGCCAGCCGTCCACTAATGTGTTAACCAGGCTGCCGGACAGGTTGTACACGCTCAAGCTGACCTGCGTCGCCTCAGCAAGATCGAAGCGCAGGGTCGTCGTGGGATTGAACGGATTCGGGTAGGCGCCCATCAGAGCGAATTCGGAAGCAACTTCGACTGCCGGCGTTGCCAGCCACTGTTCGAAGCTTTCGCCGAAGTTCTCCCATTGACTGACAGGAGCTCCGTCGCCATCTGCCAACTTTTCCCAGTTAAAATGGTCTTCATCCCAGATTGTGCCCGGGTAAAGACCCACGTATCCGTCGTATGTGTAGTTGCCGGCGGGCGCTCCGGCGGGAACCATCTGAGTTCTATCCCTGGAGATAGAGCCGCCTGCGGCAATAGTCACGGTTACTGGACCTAACAAGGGACCGTACTGAGGTCCTCCAACCAGGGACGCCATAATCCAGCCGTCGAACGTGATCGAGGATGTGCCGGTGTTTTCTATCCTGATGTTGAAGTCAAAAGAACCTCCGCTGGCTGGAATCTGGATGGGCGGGTTATAGGGCGTCAGCGTGATAGTTAGGGAAGGCGCACCCCCCTGGTCGAAATAGTAGACTCCCATGTCGGCTGTAGTGCCGTCCGGATCCAATGGGCTGAGGGGATTGCCGGCATCGATGCAGGGTGATCCTGCGGTCAGGTGGTAATCAAAGGGAGCTCCACCTACATAGGATGGGTCAGCGCTGATGTCACCCGTCCCGGGTGAACAAGTCACATAATTTGTGGTGTTATTCCAGACGTCGTTGTACTGGAGGGTGTAAGCCGCTATGCCCATCGAGACGCCCGTGCCGTTGTCCGTGACGATGTTGTTCTCGAACATTAAAGACGTCGCCGCCGGATGGGTGTAGATTCCGTTGTAATTGTCCCGGAAATCGTTGTTATAGACGTGGAGATTGGAGTTGGATGAGGCAAAGATGCCGTGCTTGTAGCTCCCGGTCCAGCCGTTGTATTCAAAGATGTTTCGGTAAACCGATCCACCATCGTAAGACATGTAGCCGTTATCGGGATTTTCATAGAAATAATTCCAGCATATTTCCCAGTTGCCGGATCCCCCAGTGTTGAGGGCGATTCCCGCCCCTGCGTAACCCGTTGGCTGAATCCCAACCCCGCTGTTGGTTAAAGTGAACCCGCTGATTTTCCCATAGCTGCCCGACACGCCCGGCACGAGGACACCCTGGTTCATGCCCATGGCGTCGATGGTCGTAGTGTACATGTCTTCACCCAGCAGGTAGAGACTGATGTTGATCTGCACGTTCTCAAAGTATGTCCCCGCAGCCACCATGACGGTATCACCCGCTGATGCGGCGTTGACTCCCGACTGGATGGTGGGATACAGAACGCTGGGAACATTGAAGATCGTTGCTGATGCCGTGAAACTCAACACCATGACCACCAATAGAGTTGTAACAATTGTACGCATTTTAGCCTCCTTAGTTATAAACGGTTACAGTGAGCCTCATGGATGTAAATTAACGAAATATTTCTCCAATGTCAAGCTGTTTTTTTCAGCCTGCCTAAATATATTTCTCTTGACAACACGACCGAACAGCCCAAAGTAAAAGCCCCCAATCCGGGGGCTTTTACTCAATAAAGGCAATTGCTCGGGCATCACTACTTATTTCAGTAGAGATTTAAAGCAGCGAATCATTTGAAGCAACCGCCAAAATTCTCATTACTAAAGCATTATAAACCATTTTGTGCCTGCCGGCTAATCTAGCTAATTATAGGGTGGAAGATATTCTGAAGAACGACACCGCAATCAGCTGAACGCATCGTCAGGTTAATCGGCACTAGTAATGCACTCCCCGAGCATCTCCTCCATTTTGAGTTTCAAAGGAATCTTGCCGGGACGAAGCTGCTTTTTTAATATCTTCCTATTTAATTCAGGTGTAATTACTATCAGAGGATCTTTGTCTTCATCACCGGTGAAGTGGTTTTCGACCAGCTCTCTGAGTTTGTTATAAGCCTTAGTCAAATTGCAATATATTCCTCCGACCTTTCTGCCATCTTCTTCTACCAAATAGACGGCCAGTGGGGCAATTAAAGGCGACGTTCCCCCACATCCCATGCCTCGGTTATGTAAGCTGCTCAACAACAGGTATCTTTTCATGTTACTGACTTCAAATCCCTTTTTTCTTACTCCTTTCCTTTGAATTAGTTTTTCCATTTCTATGACAGATGGAACATTCACCGCTTCGTTGTCCTCATCATAGATCTCTCGCAGTTTCTCAGGGTCTTGATTGTGTTCGAGGAGACTGTTTGCACTGTAGATTATGGGTATTATGTCGTTCACCTGGCATAAACCCACAATTTTTATAAGATTTTCTCCCATAATCTTTCCTTATTATATCTTGAATGAGACAGGGAATTTTAAGGGTGAAAACCGTATAAATCAGGCGAAAAAGGGCAGGCCTGCGATTCGGCACGCTCCCCGGCGGTATCCCGCAGGGAACAGTTTCATAAATTCGTCAAGGTCGAGATTGTTGGTTTTACAGGTCTCGTATACCGTCGGGATATTTCTATTATGTTGGTAGTAATCACGCAGGTAAGCGATAATCTCACGATGCCGATCTGTCAGCCCCTCTGGGAGCTTCCACTCACGGATGATCAGGTGGGCAAAACGTTCATTCCACTGGTCAAAGTCTTCTAAAAAGCCATGGGATGTTACCTTGTACTCTTCTTTTGAAAGGGTGGTTGTTTCATAGGTAAGCCAGTAATTGGTTTTATACATGAAGTCGTAGTTGATTCCCGCGATTCTGCAGGCGCCGCGGTGATAACCCGTGGGGAAGAGAAACCTGAGGTCGCTCAGCCTGAGGCTGTTCTCCGCGCAGGCGATCACGACCACCGGTATCGTCTCCTCCTCGATGAACTTCTTCCTGATATAATTGATGAAGTCCCAATGTTTTTCGGTCAGACCGCCGTAAATCCCCTGCATCTCGGCCATGCCCAGGGCAAACTCCTCATCCCACTGGTC
>JALGZU010000015.1 GCA_025774735.1 candidate division LCP-89 bacterium
TACATAAGCTAGCCATTTTCGCTTTTTTCGTTCCTGCCAGGATTTCCGGGTTAGCGCTGCTAAAGCAATTAGGTAATATTTTCCGGCTTGTGTCCCCTGCAGGCTGTATAAAGCGACAGATCCAGAGGCACTATCCCGGGGAAATGAACCGTCTCCAATGAGTCGAACACGCCCCCTATGGCCGTCACGATCTGCCGGTGTGTGGACACGTGGAATCCTGTAGAACCGCCCAGCAACCTATCCGTGATGGTATTTTTCGTCGGAAAACCGGCGACTGCGACCCCTCCCGGCTTCAGCACCCGGTACATCTCACTGCACGCCAGATCCAGATCTTCAACATGTTCCAGGACGCTGATCAGCAAAATGGCATCGAACGAATCCGAAGCGAAGGGCAGATGCAGCAGATCTGCCGCCGCCAGAGGCGCCGAAATACCTTCAGCCTCCATCATCCCCTTCAGAGAGCGTTCCTGCAAGAAATTATCGACTGCCCAGACTGTTCCCTCAGTTCTGCGAACCAGCTCCGGCAGAATAATGCCCGTCCCGCAGCCAACGTCCAGCAGATTCGGGATGGTACATTGCGGCAAAAGGTCTAGACAGAGGGTTAACCTCTTGATGAAAAAGGAGCGGAAGACCGGGATGTAATAATATGCTATCGGATCTTCCAGGACAGGTACGTGATGTTTGGGCGGTAAATACATTGAATCCTTCGAATTATTTTGAATTCTCACGACGCTGATGAGTCCACCGCATTCTCATCTACCTTAAGAACTCTCACTAGAAAAAAGGCCGCCAGGAGTATAAAGTACGGATCTGTGGGAATCCTGTGGGGAATTCCCGATGCCGTGAGGGTATGAGTCCCGACTGTATAGAATATTATAGCATAAAGAACCGATCGACGGCGCCAGTTCTTCAGCGACAGAAGGATCCCGATGAGGCTTGCTGGCAGCACCCAGCCCCAGGTGGCCAGGCTGGCGAATGTGGCCAGGGGGCCTCCCAGATGCCTGGGAATAATCCTGAATAGCTGGTAGAGCCGCAATCCGCAGAGCTGTGCGTAAACCCAGGGGTTGGCGAGGATGAAGCCTTTCACCCTGGCGGTCAGGATCTCGTTGCGCTCGATCTCGGATTCGCCCGTGAACCTGGGAAATTCGATCAGATCCTTGCGCTTCAGATTGGGATAGTGCCTCTTGGCGAATTTCTGATAAATGAGATCTACGCTTGTAACGTCCGCCTCCATCTTTTCGGTGGTGAAAACCTGATTGTTGTACTCCCACAGGTTTCGTCCCCCCTTGGTCGGCAGAAGCAGCGGTTCACCCATTACGATCTGGTTTCTGATAACCCAGGGCGCGATTACGACGACCATAATCAGCAGGCTGGTTGCGAGGCGTTCCCACTTGAGTTGCTTGCGCAGAGGCAGGTAAAAGCAGATTACAATAAACGGGATAAAGGTGATCAACGAAATGCGAGTCAGCAGGGTCAAGCCCGCACTCAATCCCAGCAGAATATAATTGCCCCAGGACTGTCTGTCCAGGGTGCGCACGAAGAAAAACACGATCAGGGCCTGCAAAAAGAGATACGTATTCTGCGTCACCAGATTGGTGACAAAGGCCAGCGAATAGGGATAAAAGCAGTAAACCAGCGCTGCAATCCCCCCTGTTGCCGGAGTAAACAGCGTCACGCCGAGGTAGAACAATATCAAAATAACCAGGGCGTCAAACAGACTTTGAAGAAGGCGCACTATGGTGATTCTAGGCCCGTACGGAATCACCTCCGGGCCGATCGTCACTCCTGGTGTGGGCCCGAAAAGCCAACGAATGCTTCCCAGAAATACCGGGTAGAATGGCTCCAGAAAGGCGGTGGGTGTAGCGGGTTTGACGACGCCCAAAAAGGCATTCAATTCCATGTCCCGAACGCGCTCAGGTTTGGTCATCAACAGAGCTCGCAGCGAATCGGATACATTTTCGGGAATTCCGACCAATTCCTGGCTGATCATTATACCCTTGCCAGTAGCGATATTCTCCGCCACGTCCAGAAAAACAGGTTGATCAGCCAAGGGCAGCAACCGTTCGCCCAACACAATGCTTATACCCGCCCGAATGAGAAAGCCCAGGAGGAAGATTTTGAAGGCAGTTCCAGGCTTGCCTAAAAGGAGGGTGAATCGTCTTATCTCGGCTAACATAGGTCTCCGAAGTTGATCAATTCGATGTTGTATTCCTGGAGCATCGCGCTGACGGCACGATCTACCAGGGCTGCCAATTCGCTCTCCCAACAATAATCGCTACCGACAACGGTTTTCAACGAAGCACTGTCATCACCGGGATGAACCATGACTTCCGAAACGCCTACCTGCAGCCGTGGAATCAAGAGGCGCCAATCCTTCGCGAGCATCCTCCCGCCGCGGATGAAACCGTGGAAGTGATCCGGCATTCCCCAGCCCAGCTTGCCAAACCTGGACCGGTAGGAGTGGGCCAGGCTGAAGACCAGCCACCTCTGGATCTCCCGCATCGATATGAATGTCGAACCGCCCTGATAATAGTGTTCATCAGGAATGCGAATACGCTTGATGGCGAATCGTTTACCAATCTCTTCTGCCAGCCGGGCGATGCCTGGAAGCACGTGCAGATGCTGGTGGCTGTCCAGATGGGTCAACGACAAGCCGTGATCGATCGCTTTTTCCACCTGGGCTTCAAGCTCCAGCCTGATCTCCTCCTGTCGGATCTTGCCCAACAGATACTTCTTCAGGAATGACGCGTAATTCGATTCCAACCGTCCATCAGGTCCAACCAGAGTCGGGATCTTACCGGGTTCCATTATAGGTAACTGATCCACCAGACAGAGATGGAGACCGACTCCCAGATCGGGATGTTGCTTCAGCTGTTCGATGGCATCAGAAAAAGCCGCCCCACCGGCTAGGATGGTGGTGCTGGATACGATTCCTTCCCGGTGGGCGCGAAAAACGGCACGGTTGACGGCGGGATGCAACGCCAGGTCATCGGCATTGACAATCAGCCGCTTCGTCTCATTCTCCCCCACTGTGATCACGGTAATACCGCCAGTAATATACCCATAACTCTTTTAATAACTTAAAGATCACGGCCGGAGATGCCAGCGTCGATACTCCTCTCGTGCGGGCAAAATACCTCACCCCAGTCTCCTTGATGCGAAAGCCATACTTTCTGGTTTCGATCAGCAGTTCTGCATCGATGAAGGACCCTCCTGAGTGCAGCCGTGCTTTCTGGAGTATTTCCTGTTTCAACAACTTGAACGAGAAATTGACGTCCCGGACTCTCAATCCAAACAGGAGCCGGATCAGCCAGTTGTAACACCGTGAATAGACTTTGCGTTTTAGCGGTTCATCCCGGTTTAACCGATACCCGGTGATAAAATCCGCATCAGCCATCATGGGAACGGCCCATCTGAGGTCATTCATATCAATCGGATTGTCAGCATCGGTGTAAAAAACCAGTTCCTTTGAAGCATTGGCGAATCCGGTTCGCAGTGCTCCGCCCAGGCGGGTGTTCTTCTCGTGGTGAATGGCTCGCACTCCGGGGATATCCCGGGCGAGACGGTCTGCAATTTCACCGGTTCGATCCTTGGATGCATCGTTGACGACGATGACTTCCCAGTCATCGCTAATGTCACGCAATACCTCAACCGTATTCTCCACAGCCTCTCCGATGTTTTCCTCTTCGTTGTAAGCTGGCAGAAATACTGAGATACTGTAGCGCTTTTCGGGGTTATCCGGCATGAAGTTTCTTCGCTGTGAGGTGATTCCTTCTCTGGAATTTACCAATTATGAAAATGGCTGAAAATGCCATTAAAATGATCATAAAAGAATCGACCGGTACGCGGTACCTCAGTCCTTCGTGGGTTAAACTATAAAAAAGAATAAAATAGCCCACTACGGACCAGAAGGGAAACATGATCGCGATATACCTCCAGCCGAGGAACAATGAAAGTAGAAATCCGAGCAGAACAGGGCCATAAGAGAGCAGTGATATTCCATTTAGCAGCAGCCCCTGCAATCCGATCCCCTTGTACCCAATCGTCCACTTAAAGCGGAGCCAGCAGAGATCCAGGAAAAAGTCGGGATTCGCCTTGATGAATTTGAGGCCCTCGCGCGTCAGAATTTCGTTGCGCTCCAGTTCGCCCTGTTTCGGAGTAAAATCGGGATACCCTAAAATATATTCTTTATAGTTCAAATTATCCAGTAATTCCGGCGAAAATTCCACCCCCATAGCCCGCAATTCGTCCTCAATGTAGTAGGGATTATTGCGCATCCAGATATTGTAACCACCCCGGGTGGAGAGTAACACAAATTGATCGTGCAACAGGGAATTTCGAACGATCCAGGGCGCCATCATCGCGCAGAAGATCAGCGCCGACAGACCCGCAAACTGCCATCTGCGCTTATCTTTGACGAACAGCACGACGAATAGCAGCATAAAGGGGAAGAAGGCGATGAGGAACGAACGGGTGAGAGTAAACCCCGCGAAGAATCCCCCCAGGAGGATCGCCCAGAGTATCCCCGGAGTTTTAATCAACCGTATGTAAGCCCACATTCCGCCGACCAGGGTGAGGAAGAGCAACGGCTCGGCCATCAAGATCCAGGAGTAGAAGACAAAATGTGGGTAGATGCTCGCGTACAGCGCTGCGAGTGTCGCTATCCGCCAGTCAGGGAATGCACGTCTCGCCATGTCGTAGATGAAGAAGACCGTAATAGTACCCATAAGAACGTGGAGCAGGCGCCAGAAGAAAAAGCGATCCCCAAACAGGATATACAGCCCCGCACTGACCAACGGATACAGCGGCTCGAAAAATGAGTTGGGCTTACCCCATTCAACCATCCCGTACAGATACCCCTGTTCATCCCATACTGCGGCCATGGAGTCGTGGAAGGCCGGATAGAAATCATCGGGACGTGGCTTGTCCATCCGGTATTCGACATAGGGTCCCCTTGGAGCGGTCGGGACACCGAGGTAACCGTCGTCGACGATAGAGCGAGCTAGCGAATAGTAGGTATTCTGATCACGAAATGGTACCGCAATATCGTTACCGTGCGGCAATATCGTGATAAAACGGACCAGAAAGGCGAAGACGAGAATGGTCCAGAGTCGCGTAGAATCATGGCGGCTGAAAGCCCGATAGAACCTCTTGATAAAAGCCGGAATCACGATGACCTATCCCTCCTTTCGGTGTGTTCTTTGCCGAGCAGACGCATTAACCACGTCCTCAAGGCTCTCTCCGTTTTGATCTGTTGAACCCCGGTCAAGACATTCCGGATGGAACGAATCACCTTGAACGGATGCAGGAAGAGCTTGGTGGTGTAAAAGCATAAATATCCCAGATATTTCAACAGCACTACCTGCCTGTCACTGATGTATTCTGAATACGATTTGGAGACGAAGAGGTCCCCGTGAGGGGTCAAACCATCGAAAAACTGATTGCCGATGTGTACCTTGCCCTCTTCCTGCAATCTGATTAAAAGTTCTGACCCCGGTAAGGGTGAGAAGATTGAAAAGACCACTTCGTCAACGCCATAGACGGCTAATTTCGTCGCCAGCAAGATCGATTTCAGAACGTCGCTGATTCGCTCATCAGGCAGCCCCAACATGAAATAGCAGGCAATGAATACCGGCTTCTTCGAAGCGAGGCGCGCAGCTCGGGTCACAGCATTCAGATCGAGTTTTTTCTTGATGACGTCATTCAGAATGCGCGGCGATCCCGATTCGGCTGCGATGGTCACCTGTGTGCAGCCGGAAGAGATCATAAATTCCAGCGTCTCCTCGTTGATGCTCTCGGCGCGCACCCCGTTAGAGGTTTGCCAGATAATATCCAGGTTTCTTTTTCGCAGCTCGGCGCCGAACTCGATGACCCAGTTCGGATTGGTTGTCAGGCTCTCGTCTTCGAAGTGAATCTCTTCTACCCCGTAATCCTTATGGAGTTGCTCGATCTCGTCCACGACGTTCTCAGGAGATCTCGCCCGCCAGCGGCGTTGCCAAATCTGAGGGGTGTTGCAGAATGTACACTGATAGGGACATCCTCGCGTGGCCAGCATGGTGGTCCATTTCGAGCGGTTGGCGCTGCCGTGGGGCTCTTTGGCGTCAAAATAACTCTGCATCGGAAGCAGATCCCGTCGCGGAAAGGCGATTTGATCGAGATTTTTTACAAAGCGCGTCTTCGGATTGATGACGACCTTGCCATTCTTTCGGTAAGCCAATCCATCGATCTGTTCCCAGCCGCTGCCCCGTTCGATCGCTTCCAGCAGTTCTCTAAAGCTATACTCACCCTCTGAGAGGATCACGAAATCCACTTGGGGGCGTGCCATGGTCTGTTGAGTTAATATGGTAGGGTGGGCACCGCCAAAAACGATGATGATCTCAGGATAGCGCTCCTTGATGCGGCGCGCGATCTCAGACGCTACCATGAACGCGAACGTATAGAGGTTCGAGATACCAACGACCCGGGTATTCGGGGGAACGGCATCCAGTATTTCGTCGAAATTCATCCCGCGAAGGCCGTAATCGCGCCAGGTAAAGATCTGCCAGTACTTCTCCCCCACCGCGTCGATGATCTTGACATCGTACCGTTCAGGATCCAGGGCGGACGCGAGGTAGCACAGACCCAGAGGTGGGACCACACCGGCCGTCTCTTGAGTTTTGGAGAAATTCTGTGGAGGGCTAATCAGGGTTATCTGCACGATCTTTCGTCATCGCTGCGATGGGGTTGACAGTACAAAGCTTTTATCTATTCAAACCTTGCCAGAGTTCATGGGTAAAACCTAGATTGAAAAAGGATCCGATGTCGAGATAAATCTCCAGGAGCCATCCGATCACGAAAAACCCTAGCAGGCCTATAGCAATCAGGGCTCGGGGGTGTTTTAAAATCCCCGGTCTTTTCAACTCTGAAAGAATATTGGACCAGTCTGTTAGAGCAAATCCGGCGAACGCCATCATGACCGGATTCAGTGGAGTTCGATGCCTGCTGAAACCGTAGGCCATAAAAGTTATAGCCAGGAAGTATCCGACGATCCAGAGCAGATTGCCTTTCTTGGGGAACCTCTTCCAGCTGTACACTACCCCCCAAATAAACAACGGCATAAGAACGTATATCGTTGGTGCAAAGATCAGAAAAGCCAGAACAATCTGCCATCGGGGAGCCCTCCCCCAGTATCCCGCAATTAAAGACCAAATGTACTCTCTCTCCACTCCGAAATAATTCCACTGCATGCGCACGCCTTTGAATAAAAAGAGGCCGGGATTTTCCTTGATCCACTTCATGGCAGCTTCCCGAGACCAAGTGTTCCGTTCCATCTCGGTGAGTTGCCAGGGGACCAGGTCCCCCAACGCTTCTTTATCCTCCCAGCAGTAATTATGAAGGATCAGCATAAAGGGATTGTGGTTGTAGAGATAGAAATCCACACCGGATTTCGTGGTCATGAGCGGTTCGTCGAATACCCGTTCATTTCGGGCAATCCAGGGCACCAGCACCAACCAAAAGGTCACCACGAACAATGCCAGTTTAGGAAACATCGACCATTGTTTTCTGTATAATACGAGATATACGAGCATCAACGGGATCGGGAATAGGTAAAGTACCGTACGCGTGAGGGTGGCGGCTCCCAGCATCAGGGCGGCGAACAGGGCGTCCTGGTACCGCCCTTTGGGTACATCAACGAAAAAGATCAAACCTGTGACGAAGAAGAAGGTAAAAAGCGTCTCGCTTAGAACCAGATCACAATACCCCCATCCGGCGGGATAGAAAGCGAACATCAGCCCGGCCCAGACGGCGGCTTTCCGGTTGAAAACCTTGTCGGTAAGCTTAAAGGTCAAAACAGCTGTTACTGCGCCCAGAACGCACTGAACCAGGCGCAAACCAAAGATATTGCCCACCCCGAACAGGTAGTAAAATACGTACATAAAGAGCGAATACATAGGAGGTCTGGAAGCGCTCAGTCGGCCCTTGACTCTGAACTCTCCGGACTGCAACAGGCTCACCGCCGATTCGTGGTAGCCCAGCATGTCTGAAATAAGGTTGATATTGTGGTGGAGGAGGATCAAACCCAGCCGTACGGCCAGCGCTGCGAAGAAGAGCTTCCAGAGAAAATGCGGATCACCGACTCGACGTTCAGCCCAGTCGTCCAAATTTTGAAACAGGCGCTTAATCATAGATACTTCCCCGTGGCTTGTTATACCCCTGGCTCTTCTGCTGTATTATCGTCTGCTTCTCTTATGAAATAGATCGCTACGACTTTACCTCTGGTTAACATTTCGGTGTAAGTATAACCGGCCTCACGGAGTTCGACCATGAGATTCTCCTTGTGAATCCAATGAGGTCGTTTTGCTCCGCTGAGAACGTCTTCATCAAAGAAGGCATTCGGATTGTCCAGAGTAACCACCCAGATTCCTGATGGTTGTGACGTGAGATCATCGAGCGACCTGATCCATTCTCCCGGCTTCAAGTACTGGCGGCCGTTGTGCTGAGCAATCGGATCCTTCGAATAGATGTGCTCTGAAAATTTCCTCTCATGATAAACCAACATCCCGAAATACGAACAGACGCGCAGATAGGGACTGGAAAAATGTATGATCACTTCATCGTCGCATATGAGGTTCGCGACGTCCTCCGCAATCATCGAGAGATGATGGCCCTCCCCGGCTTCTGCTTGAGAACCCGTTCTGAGGTAACCATAGTACTCATGCATCCGGTAATAGTCAATATAATAGAAGATGAGCACACTCGCCATTGAGAATGTTAATAATACTAATCCCAGGCGCCTCCATAACTCCCGCCGAATGCCCAGCCAACCGGCGATGGAAACAAGCAGGTACAGCGGTAATATGAACATGAGATAGCGGCTAAACATGAACGACTGCCCCATTAGCGAGAGCAATGCGAATATTACAATGATAAAGAGGAAAATCAGAATGATGTTTCGTAGTTGTGTATTTTTTATTCCCAGTCTAAGCCCTAAGATAAATCCGACTATGAAAGGCAAACTGACCAGCCCGGCCAAGTAGGGCGTCCCTCGGAATATGCGGCCAATGCCAAAGGAGAAAAAGACCTCGAAGTAGTTACTCCAGGACAGGGGCTGCACCCAGAATTGACCCTCAAGCTGCCCGTACCTTTTAATAGCCGGCAGGATCCAGATCAGGACCACAAGGAAATAAGGTATACTGCCAACCAAAGGTCGAATGTACCTCTTCAGGTCAGATTTAAAATGAACCACCAGGACGATGAATTCAGCGGCGAAAAGGGTGAACATGAGAATGTAAACATAGAATCCTACCAGGTTCGCCAGTCCGGTCAACAGCCAATATCGCCATTCGTTGGTTTTTAGTGCTCTTATAAACCATAATATCGACAGACATGGTAATAGTGCATGAATATTAAACATGCGCACGTACTGTGAATAAAATATCAGCTGCACAGAAACAACCGCTGCCAAACCCAATATCCAACCGAATCTGCGGTCGAAGATTTCGCGTCCCAACAGGAAGGCGCCCACCGGTGTCAGGGATCCGAGTAATGCTCCCAAAAGGCGAAACCAGTCAACACCGGGCAGGACTGACACCCAAACTTTCACCAACCAGGGAAATAGAGGTGGAAAGTTGTCCGTCCTGCAAATATCGACAATTTCCCCGAAACTCGATCCGGCCAGCAAGAGCAGTGTGGCCTCATCGAAGTTCAAATCCAGATCAAAAAGGCGGAGGAGCCGGAACCCTGCAGCCAATCCAAAGAGTGTTAAGATCGGAAGTAAGTCACTTTTCCGGGTATCTTCCATCATTCAATCGGTCTCCACGCCAGAGTCAATTCTCTATTCCTCTATCCTGCGTTGCCAGTTCTGGCTCGCGAGTGTAATATCGATTGGATACACGTCCATAACGCTTCGTTTCTAGATGCTCATAACCGAGTTGGGCTAATTCCTCGAGCAGATTTTCTCTCTCTATCCATATTTCTCTTCGGCCCGTGAATTTACTAAAATCAATATCAAAATAACTGTAAACCGAATCCAGCGAAACAATCCAGATTCCCGAGGGCAACGTCTCGAAGTCATCCAGGCTTCCTATCCGTTCGCCAGGCTTGATGTACTGTCCGCCGAAATAATCGGGAATTTCATTAACGGAGAATAGGTATTCAGGCAGCCTGCGCTGGTGATAGAACAGCATGGGGAAATATGAAAAACTCCCCTGAAACGGAGCGGAAAAATGAACGATGATCTCATTTTCACCCAACCTATCTTCCAAGAAATCCGCCGCTCGGGAAATTCCATGAGGATCGCACTTGGTATCAGGAGCCCGGGGTCTGGTAAAGACGTATTCTTGATGCACTTCGCAGTAATTACCATAATAATAGACGATGGTGATCAGGAGCGCCAGCCAGGTCAATCCCAATCCCGCCCAACGCAAGAGCTTTTTTTTCATTTCCAGCCAGGCAGCAAACACTACGGCTAAATAGAGGGGCACGAGAAAGAAAAAGTACCGCTTGAAGAAAATCGATTGTCCAAAGTGCGACAGGGCGTACACCCCAATGATGATGCCAACTACGATTAGCATCGAAATCCTCAAATTTTTCTTATACCAAAGGGTCTTAACTCCGAGAATAAAGCCAAGCAGAAAGGGGATATTCAGGAAGACGGAGATCAAGTAGCGGTCACCCATGTCGGAACCAGTGCCGAAAAAGAACCAGAGTTTAATCAGATCTTTCCAGGATACCGGGCTGATCCAAAAGGCATCCTGAATCTGAATGTAGCGGTGTAACAAAGGCACAAGCCATAGTAGAATCAACAATCCAGCTGGAATGTGTGTAAGGACAGGCCTCAAAAGCACTTTGAAGTTTCGCCGGCTATACCAGATCAGCACGACGAATTCGGCCGCAATCAAAAAGAGAATATAGACGAAATTGTAAAATCCTAATACATTTGCCACCGCCATCAGGATCCAGTATTTCCAGGAACCGGTTTTCATGCCGCGGAAAAGAGCCAGAAGTGAAATACATCCAAAAAATGGGAAGAGGGTGTACATTCTGATCATTTGGGAATAGTAAAGAAAGGGGACCGAGATGCAGCAGGCGATCCCCAGAACGATACCCAGCCTTCTATCAGATAATTCCTTCCCCAGTAGATAGACAACAGGAGGTGTTAGTGAACCAAGGAGTGCTGAGAAAAACCGCAGGGAATTCTCACCCGGGAACACTGAATGCCAGATTTTGATAAGCCAGGGGTACAGGGGGGGGAAATTGTCATTCTTGCAGTAATTCCAAATATCGGCCAATGATCCGTCAAGCTGGAAGAGCAGGACAGCTTCATCGAACCAGATATCCAGATCGAATAGCCGGGCCATCCGCAAAGCCAAACCGACAATGAAGAGGAGAATCAGAACGGTAATATCACGATTCTGATCTTTCTCGCCATTCCTCGCAGATCGTCCAAAATTTTGGAATTTATCCAACAACATGGTTATTTGTGCGATATCACAACATCGATCTTGACGTCCAATGGTAACTTCCCTGCAACAGCAAGAAGCACCAAATTAACGGATTCCGATCCAGAGTTAACATTTATCAATTAAAGATAGTATGGGAGCAAAACGACAGCATTCCGTATGGGGAGATTAGGTGGCGACTCTGATTGTGAATAAAGGATCTATTACTCCCCCCAATAGGTGTTTTCCTACGAAAGAAGACCTGGGTAACATTCGATGTGTAAACACAAATTGGTCAGATGCCTCAATATGTCTACCAATGATCACGATGTCTGCAGCCAGGCCAATTTACAGCCAGAAACGACATACGCAGAGTCGCATTGACACCGAAATTGCTAATATATGGAGATTAATAAGCCCTAATATTTCGTAATGTAAAAACGTATCGACGAAGAGTGAGCGTGGATTAATCCCCTCTATCATCAGTTCCACGAAGTCATCCGTTGCGCTAACACTTATGCCCACCCCGTAGTTCTGAGAAACTCTTTCATCGTTTCACCCCGAAAAGCATAACACAACAAACCAAATGTAACACTTTATCCTTCATGAACGAGCCACACTGGTCTCATCCAACCTGACTGTCAGGGACATCCAATCAATGAGATCGGGACGCTCCCTGAATATCTCCGCGACCGTATCCATATACCTCTGGACGTTGTCACGTAGAGTTGCACGCTTATCCGTACCTTGGCGCACCTCATGTGCCGGTCGAATAACTAGTTTATGGCGATTATCTTCCTGCCTCAGGAGCGTAGATGGAAACACAGCCGCGCCAGTTTTAAGCGCCAGCCTGACCCAACCTGTGGGCAAGAGGATTTTCTGACCTAAGAATTCTGCTACGATACCGGTCTCACCTGCTTCAGCATCGCAGGCGACCTGGAGAACACGATTGTCCTTCAACATTCTCAACAACCACCTAACATCGCCGGGATGACCCACTTCGTGAAAGCGACGTGACGCATCCAGTTTTACTCTGCGGGCAATAGGTCCGTGATCGTCATAGTTCGAGGAGACGACTGCGACCGGGTATCCTTTCAGCGCCAACAAAATGTGGTGCAACCGCTCATTGCCTATGTGAGGCACAGGTAGCAGGATACCTCGACCTTTCTCGAGTGCCTGGTCAAGGTATTCCAGACCCTCAAACTCAACCATCCGGTCGATATTTCCCGGTGTTAGTTCTCGAGCCAGAAATAGTTCGATAAATCGCTTCTGATGGTTGACCCAGTATGCTCTGAGAATATCAGCGAGTTCTTGGTCACTGCTGTCCGGTAAAATTGCCTTCATCGTGGAGAAATATTTCTCCTTCGACCAGTTGGGCCCAAAAACACCGAAGGTCATGCGCAGTGAGCCAAGTAGACGTGCAACCGCATAACTCCTTTGCGGCGTTTTTAAACCACCCAGAAGCTTTACCATCGCACTGAATTTCAGGTAGTACAGGTCTTGAAGTTGTCTGGCTAAAGCGTTCATGATCCTTTCAGATTGGCATCCAGCGACCGGTGACAAAATCCCGCAAATCGCGCAAGGCTGGATGGACGCGCACGTAAACCGTATCGCAGTCGCGACAGAGTGGTATATCCAGGTGTTTTTTCTGGACGTGTTGCCGCCGCATCCAGACCATCTGTTCGCAGTTCCAGATATCGCGCAACCCCTGCTTGGTGATGTCGCCCAGAGTTATCATCCCGTTTAAATCACCGCAACACCCCAGAATTTTCCCATCCCAGCCCACGGAAAGACTCTGCCACAGCACAGGGCAGGGAAAAACCTTTTTACCCGTCGGCCGGACGAAATCCTGCGTATCCTGGCCCGGCCATGCGAAAGGATATAGCACCCTGAAATGATCTATCGGCAATCCGTCGAAACGTTTCTTGAATTCGTCATCAAGCGTCGGCAAGAAGGGTGACCCGGGATTAAACGGTTTGATCACCTGAAAGATCACAAAGGGATTCGACAGCTTCCTCTCTTTTTTCATCCGCAGAAACCTGATGATGTTCTCGAGGGTCTTCTCGAAATCAGCACCGATTCGAATCGATTCGTAATCCTGCGCATTTTCACCATCGAAACTGAATGAAATCGAGTCCAGGCCGCTGTCCAGCAATTTCGCGGACCGTTTCTCGTCCAATATCGTGGCATTTGTGTGAACCTGAGTCAACATGCCCTGTTGACGCGCCAGAGCGATCATCTCACCCAGATGGGGATGGAACACGGGCTCCCCAGCCAGAAAAAACCGAACCTGACTGACGCCGAACCGAGCGGCATCGTCGATGACGCGCCTGGCGAGATCCAGATTGAGGTAGCCTTTTCCGCGCTCGTGCATGTAGGAACAGACCGTGCAATTCAGATTGCAGAATCCGGTTGGTTCCAGGTTGATAAAATAGGGCGCTTGCTTCAGAACCAGCTTCTTGCGGTACCATTCAGTCCGTAACCGCCACCAATGTATTTTGTGTTTCAGCAAGCCCTTCAATGACGGATCCGGTGTTTGATCTTCGCCAGCAGCCCAAAAGCTTTAAAAGCGGAATTGATGAGCGGGGTTCTGGGATTTGTGTAAAACAGCCTGGAGAGTTCCTCGCTGGTCTCCGCCAGAAGATCCACATCCTTCCCAATAACACCTTCTTCAACCGCGATCCTCAGAATCTCGGTATCCGGTTCCACGCGAATGTTGCCCAGGCCGAAGCCGTAAAGCCGGCCTCGCAAGGTAAGACGGACGCGCAGCCAGAAAGCCATCAGACGCAGAAAATCCGCGTAAGTTTGCCCTGGGGGGTTGACGAAAAAATTGTATCCGAAGGATACCCCCGGCTCACGCCGGGCGATCTCATAAACCCTTTGAATGTCGGCAACCTGCAGATTTTTCTGCAACGACTTCAGGGAGGCGTTAGAATAGGCATCCGGGGAGAAGGAGAAATACCTGCAACCCGCCTCCTTGGCGATCTTAAAGAACTCTTCATCGAACTGGCGTTCATTGTACCAACCCGTCCAGGGAACCTTTACCTTCTGGCGGATCAGTTCCTCGCAAACCTCCACAGCATGCTGCCTGGGGATGTTAAAGACAGAATCTACAAAGATAAAATGGTCGACTTTAAACCGCTCGACCAGGTCCTTGATCTCCGCGACGATTTTTTCTGGACTGCGCAAGCGGTAATGAGATCCGTTCAGGAAAAAATAGGTACAGTAGGCGCACTTCAATCCGCAGCCGCGCTTGGCCTGCACGCCAATCGTGTCCAACTGCCCGAGATACGGAGCGGGATCGATGAGATCCCATTTCGGGGAGGGCAGGGAATCGAAATCGGGCAACACCGGCGGCCTGGAGAACTTCACCTCGCCGTTTTCGCGATAGAGTATCCCCGGGATTTCGGACGGATCTTCGAGATTTTTCAGCAGCACAGGGAACGACTCTTCGGCTTCGAGCATGACGCCGTAATCCAGTTCAGAAAACCGTTCCATGATGCCCCTGGCATAAATGGAAAAGCCGGATCCTCCGATGATAATCCTGGCTTTCTGCACTTTGCTCCTAATCATGTCCAGGGTGGGCTGTAAACTGCTCAGGTAAACGAAGGGATCCCGGTACTGAGTTGTATCCAGATTCCTCAAGGATATCCCCACGACTTCCGGGTTAAACTCTTCCAGCCGTCGCGACAGCTCACCGTAAGGATCGAAACTTACATTGGGATCGAATGCCTGCAACTCGTATTCAGAGAGCACCGCACCCAGGTACGCCAGACCTAGAGGATAAATGGGCTTTTCCGGTCGCCCGAGATAGCTTTGTAGTAGAAGGATCTTCACGTCAAGCCGATTGCGTATTGTTCCGTTTCCGCTGTCATCTTCTCCAGAAATGGAGCTCTATCCCGCGTCCTCACTTCCGTCGGTATCCCGGCGGGACTGTCCAAATTTTTTCATCAGTCCGCCGGTCATTTCTCGGATAGCCGTGAGTTGATCGGTCGTTGTAACTCTGAACACCCAAATAAAGAAGACATAGGAGACGCCGAAGATAACGCCACTCAGATAAAACGGCCAGACTTTAACGATCCAGAGGACGATGGCGGCAGCAAGCGCAGCCAAAGTCGGTTTGAGCATGATCGATCCGAAATTGAATGAGGTGACGTACTTCTTGGTCAGATAAAACATGACCGAGAAACAGGCCACATCGGACGCCAGAGTTCCCATGGCAGCGCCCATGATACCATAACGCGGCACAAAAATTAGATCGACGATCAATTTAACCAGAAAGATCGATCCAGCGCCGACGACGATCAACCGCTGTCTGCCGACGGCTGTGAGCGTCAGATCGAAGAAATAGGAAAACGCATGAAAGATGATCACCGGCGAGATCAGCGTCATGACCAAGGCGGATGGAAGATATTCAACTCCGAACAGACTGCTGACGAGGTCCCTGGACTCGAATCCCAGGTACAGGGCGATTCCAGCAGTGATGACGAATATGGCTTTGAGGTACCCCTGGCCTTCCTCGTGAAGCTGTTCGATCGAATTCTTGGCGGCACGTGTCAGATGAGGGAGCAAAACCCAAATCATCGGGATCAGCACGGAAAAGAGGGTACTGACCACTCTGAACGGCACGCCGAACCATCCCGTCTCCTCAGCCGTCCTGAAGTGTTTCAGGACGAGAATATCGACCTGGAAATACAGGTTATTAAAAGCAAAGGCGATACCTATGGGAAGTGATTCCTTGACGTAATGTTTCCACAGTTTCGGATCGAAGACCAGTCGAGGCCGCGTAAATTTTCGCACGACGACATAGATCGCAGCTGCACCCTGAAACGCCTCCGCCAGAAGCGCCGCCGCGAATATGGCCACCAGTCCCTTCCCCGACAAGATCACACCCAGGGTGAACACCAGTTTGACTATTTGAAAGAGCAGGGTCACCAGAGCTCGGTATTCCATCCTCTCGTAGGCTAGGAAGACGGCGTACCCGACAACCGTGGGGATTTCCCTGAGGACCAGAGTCCCCACGAAACAGAGAAAAATGGCCCATGCATCGACGCTGACATCACCGACCAACCAGGTGACCACAACCCCTGCCGGCAAAAGGACCAGGATGATGAGAAGTTTCAGGAGCAGCGCGGCTCCAACGTACTTTCTGGCCGCATCGCGATGGTGGGCGATCTCCCGGATCAGGATGTGGTCTAGCCCCAGGTCGATAAAGGGCACAAAAATCGCCACGAAGGCGATGATGTATGTATATTCGCCCATCCCTTCCGGCCCCAGGTAGCGAGCCAGAATAACGGCAAGGGCAAAGGTGACCGTAACGTCAATACCGCGTCCAACCAAACTGAACAGGGTATTGCGAAGGATCGAATCCAGCCTCGTCATACTTACGACGCCGCTCCACTCAGAGATTGTTTAGAACGGCGTTGTTCCTGTTTCTCAATGTATCCGCAAAGGCTTTTGAACTCGTCCATGGCCTCTCTAAAATGTGGAAAGTCAAGAGTCTGCAACCCGTCCGAAAGC
>JALGZU010000267.1 GCA_025774735.1 candidate division LCP-89 bacterium
CAACAGCGCCCAGCCGCTGGTCGGCGAAGGTCCCCGCGGGGGATACGTCATCATCGTCGATGATGACTTTACCTCCAACCCTTTCCTGCTTAATTTCGTGGAGTGGAAGAGCCAGCTGGGCTACGATGTCTCCGTCATTCCTCTTTCCGAAGCCGGGAGTACCAAGGATGAGATCCGTGAAACCATCATGGCCGAATATTACGGCGGCGACAGCCCCCTGGATTACGTCCTCCTGATCGGCGATGTGACCGGGCCTCTGACCGTTCCCGCCTTCACCATTATGAAACCCACGGGTGGAGAACAGGACGTCACCGACCACCCTTACGCCATGCTCGAGGGGCAGGATTACTTTCCCGACATCATGATCGGCCGCCTGCCCGTTTCGGACGATTTCGAGCTGGCGACGGCTCTGCAGAAAATCATCAAATATCAGCGCGAGCCATACACCCTCGATCCTGCCTGGTTCGACCAATCCCTGGTCGTCGCGGGCAACTTTTCGGATAGTGGGATTCCCCCCATAACGCCGGTCTGGACGAGCATCTGGCTGTTTGAGAAACTAATCGATTACGGTTACTCGCAGGTCGATTCCATTTTCTACTGGGGATTGACGAATCCGGGATGGCCGGGAGTATATCCGGGCACGGAACAGATCGCCGCCTCGATCAACGACGGTAAGAGCCTGGTCGCTTACCGCGGCTGGGCTGATGAGACCGGGTGGCAGTATCCGCTCTTTTCCGTCGATGACATCTACTCCCGCTTGGTCAACGGCTACAAGATGCCGATTGTCGTCAGCATTGTCTGTGAAACCGGCAACTTCGGGGATGACGTCGATCCCTGTTTCGGCGAAGCCTGGGTGAGGGCCGGATCTCCCACCAATCCCAAGGGAGCCGTCGCCTTTTTCGGTCCCTCGGATCTGCACACGAACACCAAGTGGAACAACGCCATGTACGCCGGCTTTTTCGAAGGGATGTTGGAAGAGAACCTCTACCGCCTGGGTCAAGCCGGCACCCGCTCAAAGTTCGAACTTTACTACGGCTTCCCGGACAATACGGGCAGCGGCGATTTCGCCGAATTTTACTTCCACGTATACAACGTGCTGGGCGATCCCGAGCTGCCCATGTGGTCGGACGCACCTGCCGATCTCAGCCTCGACGTCCCCGCCCAGATCCAGCCGGGACAACAGCTCGTTACCGCCACCGTCACGGATGAAGCCGGGACGCCTATGGGGGGCGCTTATGTCGCCTTTTACCGCGAGAACGAAGTCCTGGCCGGCGGAGTTGCCTTCGGTGACGGCACGGTTTCGGTCGAGATCGAACCGTTGACCGTGGGCAGCATCACGGTGACGGCCACCAAACAGAACTGCGCACCTCAACAGATCAGCATCGACGTGACCGCCGGTGACTTCCCGCTGGGCATCTCCGGGTTGAGTGTGGACGGCGATGGCATCGCTTCCGCCGGCGAAACCGTGGAGATGACGGTGACACTGCACAACTTCGGCGGTGCGCCTTTGACCGGCCTTGAAGCCTCCCTCTCCGAATCCGATCCCCACGTCTCCATCACCACGCCATCCCCGGTGGTGGTAGGCACCGTAAGCGCTTCCGGAGACGCCAGCGCGGCGTTCAACCTCGATCTCGCGGTATCCTGCCCTGAAGACCACAGCGTCGAATTCACCCTGGCACTCTCCGACGATGCTTTCCATAATTCTGAGATCAAGTTTCTTCTGCCGACGGCGGGTCTGCAATTCGTCCCCGCAGGGTTTGCGCTGGAATCGGGCTCTCTGGAGCCCGGCGGATCAGCGGACCTGTTCATCCTGATCAACAACGCCGGGACTCAATTCGCCCAGGGTCTCACGGGCACCCTCACCTGCGCTGATGGCGCCGTGACCGTGACCTCTGCCCAGGCGTCCTTCCCGGATCTCGCCCCTGCGGGCACAGGCGCCAGCAACAGCGCGTTCAGCGTGGACGTGGCTGCCAGCGCAGCAGTGGGCCGGCAGGTGATCTTCACCCTCGATCTGAGCAGTGTCTCCGGGTTCACCCAGACAATCAGCTTCCCCGTGCAGCTGGGTGATCCGACATCCTCCGATCCCCTGGGACCCGACTCCTATGGATACTACGCTTACGATGATATCGATCTGAATTACGCCGAAGCGCCGGTTTTCGACTGGGTGGAGTTGGATCCCGCCTATGCCGGAACCTACGACCTCCACTTTTCCATGGCGGACGATACATCGGAGGTGGTTCCGCTGCCCTTCGCCTTCACCTACTACGGGGACGATTACGATAGCTTGACCATCTGCTCCAACGGGTGGGTCTCTCTAGGAGGCACTTGGATGGCGAACTTCCGCAACTGGAACCTGCCATCTGCCCTCGGCCCGCCCTCGCTGATCTGCGCCTTCTGGGATGACCTGAAAGCCGACACCACGGGCGGCCATGAAGGCATCGACGTCTTCAGCTACTACGACGTCTCGGGCGACCGCTACATCGTCGAGTGGAGCCGCACCATCAACCGTTACCATTACGAAGATCCCGGCATGTGGCAGGAAGAGACCTTCCAGGTCATCCTCTACGATCCGGCGGTGCACACCACCGCCACCGGCGACGGCGAGATCGTCTTCCAGTACCTGGTCGTCAACGATGTGGACGATAACAACAATTACGCCACCGTTGGCATCGAAGACCAGGAGCACCTGCGCGGTCTGCAAATCGCCTACTCGAATCAATATCCACCTTCAGCCGCTGTATTAGAGGACGGGCGGGCCATCAAAATCACCACCGACCCGCCGGATGCCTTTGGCGGTGCGGCGGCAGGATCGAACCCGCATGACCAAGAGCTGCGCCTCTTCGCTCCGGTGCCCAATCCCGCCAACCCGACGACTTTGCTGCGTTTTGTCACGCCGCGGGATGGATATTCGATTCTGGCTTTGTACAACACCCTGGGACAGCGTGTGGCTACGCTTTTGGATGATCATGTTGGCGCGGGCCAGCATCTTATCACCCTGGATGCGACCTTACTCGCTTCCGGTATGTACTTTGCAGTTCTCCGCTTCGAGGACGCTGTCCTGAATCAAAAGGTTTTAATTTTAAAATAGACGGCTGATCCGGCGGTTAAAAGTAGTCCCTTTTAGATGAATCCAACATATCGCACACACTCCTACAGGATCGGAACGGCCTGGACTCCCGCGGTGAAAATGCTGATTATCGTCACCGGATCCATCTACCTGGTGCAGGAGTTTCTGGGAATCCCCTCCGTGCGCGCCTTCGGGCTGGTGCCTTATCAGGTGCTGCACAAGGCCGCTTTCTGGCAGCTGGTGACCTACATGTTTCTGCACGGAGGCTTTTGGCATGTGGCCTTCAACATGTTCGCCCTCTGGATGTTCGGCTCGCAGCTGGAGAGGGTCTGGGGTAGGAAAGAGTTCCTCAAATACTACTTCATCACGGGCATCGGTGCCGGATTGATCAACGTCGCCTTCAGCGCCGGATCCAACATTCCCACCATCGGCGCTTCGGGCGCTATCTTCGGGCTGCTCCTGGCCTACGGGGTACTCTTCCCCAACAACGTGATCCTGCTCTACTTCTTCATCCCCATGAAGGCTAAGTACTTCGTCATCCTCTTCGCCGTCCTCGAATTCATGATGGCGCGCTCGTATGCCGCCGACGGCATCGCTCATTTCGCCCATCTGGGAGGAATGGCGGTCGGTTTTCTCTACCTGAAGGGCCGGCCCATCTTCCGGGCCCTGACCTCCCAGGCATCCGAAAAACAGCAGGAGAAAAAAGAAGCTATGCAGGTTAAACTCCATGCAGAACACCTCGCCGACGTGCAGTCCATCCGCTCCGAAGTCGATTATCTCCTCGGCCGCATCAGCCGGGTCGGGTACGACAACCTGACCGAAGAGGAGAAGGAACGCTTGGAAGAGGCCAGCCGCTTATTGCGCCTCTACGACAACGAAGAAGAGGACGTGAATTAACTTAAAATTATATCTCCCGTAAACCCTCGTGGACTGATTTGAGCTTCCTCCGATCCACCCTGCCCACGCATTCGAACCGCCACACCCTATGAACACTCTGCAACTCAACCAGGTGAACAAAGCCTTCGGCAAAACCGTGGCCCTGGACGGCCTCTCCCTCGAAGTCGCTCCGGGCGAGGTCTACGGCTTGCTCGGGCCCAATGGCGCCGGCAAGACCACCACGGTAAACCTGGCCGTCGGCCTGCTGGAACCCGATTCCGGCAGCGTCCTCATAGACAGAGAGTACTCCCCGGCCGATCCCCGCACCCGTGCCCGGATCGGCGTGGCTCCCCAGGCTCTGGCGCTCTACGAAGATCTCACCGGGGAGGAGAACCTGTCTTTTTACGGTAAAATTCAGGGATTGTCCGGAAAAGATCTGGTGGAACGGGTGCGCTGGTCGCTCGGTTTTGTTTCCCTGACAGACCGGCGTACCGACCGGGTCAAGACCTATTCCGGCGGCATGAAGAAGCGCCGCCTGAACCTGGCCGTGGCCCTGGTGCACGATCCGCCTCTGCTGCTGCTCGATGAACCGACCGTGGGCGTAGACCCCCAGTCGCGCAACGCCATCTTCGAGAACATCCTCGAACTGCGTAAGTCCGGCCGGGCGATTCTCTACACCACGCACTATATGGAGGAAGCCCAGCGCCTCTGCGACCGGGTGGGCATCATGGATCTGGGGAAACTGAAGGCTCAGGGGAGCGTAAACGATCTGATCGGAGAGTACGGCGGGCAGACCGCCCTGATCGCCGAAACGGAGGAAGGAGAAATCCGCGTGGAGACGGACGACCCCGTGACGGAGCTGCAAAAGATACAAGCGAAGGGGCCCGTGCTGCGCTTTCAGCTGGACCGCCCCAACCTGGAGAGCGTCTTTCTTAACCTGACCGGAAAACAGTTGAGGGATTGATGCGCGAGATTCTGGCACTGGCGGGTAAAGACCTGCGCCTGCTTCTAAGAGACAAACCCGGCTTTTTCTTCGTCTTCTTCTTCCCCCTGATCTACGCCGTCTTCTTCGGGGTGATCTTCTCCGGCGGGGGAGGATCCCGGTCGATCTCCATCGCACTGGTCGACGAGGACCGCACGGAACGGTCCGCGGCGTTCGTGAAAAAGCTCCTAAATTCGGACGGCCTGCGCGCCGACACCACGGATAGGGCAGCGGCCACCGGCCTGGTGCGCCTGGGGAAACGGGCCGCCTACGTGGTTCTCCCGGAAGGGTTCGGACAGTCGTCCAGCAACCTGTTCGCAGGGGAACCCACCCGCCTCGAGATCGGCGTCGATCCCGCCCGCAAGGCCGAAAGCGCCATGCTTAAGGGCGTGATCACGCAGTACTTCATGGAGGGTTTGCAGGATGCCTTCGGCGATCCCGATATGATGCAGGGACAGATCCGCACCGGCCTGGACCGCCTGCGCGCGGATACCACTCACACGGGGGAATCCTACGAAAGCCTGGAGCGCTTCCTGGTGCAGATGGACACAGCCATGAACTCCTGGAGGCAGGCAGAATCCGGTTCCACCGCAATTGCCGACTCCGGCGGGGGCTGGCAGCCACTCTCAATCGAAGTCAGTGACGTGGCGGTCAAGCGCGAGGGCCCTAAAAATGCCTTCGAGATCACCTTTCCGCAGGCCATCATCTGGGGACTGATCGGTTGCGCGGCAGCCTTCGGCATCTCGCTGGTGACCGAGAGAACCCGGGGCACCCTGGTGCGCTTGAGAATCGCCCCTCTGACCCGCTGGCAGATCCTGGCAGGTAAGGGGAGCGCCTGTTTTGTGGCCATTCTGTCGGTGGCTGCGCTGATGTTCGCCGTATCGGTGACCGTCTTCGGCGTACAGCCTGATTCTCTCACCTATCTCGTGATGGCGATTGCTTCGGCGGGACTCTGCTTCGTCGGCATCATGATGCTGCTGTCGGTTCTGGGCAAGACCGAAGCCTCGGCCGGAGGCATCGGCTGGGCGGTCCTGCTCGTCATGGCCATGACCGGCGGCGGCATGATCCCCCTTTTCGTCATGCCCTCCTGGATGCAGACGGTGAGTACGATAAGCCCGGTCAGGTGGGCTGTACTCGCCATGGAAGGCGCGGTCTGGCGCGGGTTCACTTTCGAAACCATGCTGCTGCACTGCGGCATGCTGGTCGGCATTGGAGCCGCCTGTTTCCTGGTGGGAGCGAAAATCTTCCGCTGGACGGCGCCGGAGTAACTCCGCCATGGATCAGGATCCCTACCGTAACTGCCGCCTCTGCGGCCACCTCTGCGGAGCCGACCGAGCCTCCGGTGAAACCGGCGAATGCGGATTGAGCACCGAACTGCTGGTCTCGTCGGTGGGGCCGCATTTCGGCGAAGAACCCGAACTGGTGGGCCACCGTGGTTCCGGCACCATCTTCTTCGCCGGCTGCAACCTGGCCTGTCAGTTCTGCCAGAATTGGGACATCAGCCAGGCCCGCCACGGCACGGTCACCTCCATAGAGCAGTTGGCTCAATACATGCTCGACGTCGAACGTATCGGCTGCCACAACGTCAACCTGGTCACCCCAACGCCCTATACTCCCTCCATCCTGGAAGCGATCCGCATCGCCCGGGATCGGGGATTGTCCGTTCCCATCGTTTACAACTGCGGCGGCTACGAATCCGAAGACGTCCTGGCTCTCTGCGATGGCTGGATCCAGATCTACATGCCCGACAGCAAGTATTCGGACACCGGAATCGCCAAAACCTTCAGCGGCGCGCCGGATTACCCCGAAGTGAACTGGGCCGCCTTAAAAGAGATGCACCGCCAGGTCGGGGATCTCTGGGACAACGGCGGCATCGCCGGGGGGGGCCTGCTGGTGCGCCACCTCGTGCTCCCCAACTATTCCGACAACAGTCGCGGCGTCCTGAAATTTCTCGCCGAAGAGATCTCGCCGGACAGTTACGTCAACGTCATGGACCAGTACCGTCCCTGCTACAAAGCCGATACTCTGCCCGGCCTGGACCGGCGTCTGACGGCGCGGGAATACGAGGAAGCTCTGGGAGCCGCCCGTGAATTCGGATTACACAGGGGATTTTAAGCGTGAAGTGCCGTAAATGCGGAATCGATTTGACGGGTGGACGGGGCGTTTACCGCTGGCGCGGGGAAGCCGTCGCCCTGGGTGAGGATGCTCTGAAACCGACTGAATCAACGAATGAGAGAGAGGAGATCTTCCGGAGCCTCTTCGACGAACTCTCCCGAATGAGCCCTGAAGAGATCGAACGGGATGTTTATCAGCTCTGGGAAGCCGACCTCTGCCGATCCTGCCGCCGGGAACTGGGCGATCTGCTGGATAGGTTTTTGGGTTGAAAGGGTATGATGTGAAATGTAGGGGCGGACCTGTGTATCCGCCCTTTTAATTAATTAGGGAGAGGATTCTCGTCAGAGGCTTACGCCTTCCCCCGCCAATGTCATTGCGAGCGAAGCGCCACGAAGTGGTCACTATGGGAAAGTGATCCATGACTGTCATCCCTGCGGACGCAGGGATCCAGAGGAATAAGGGCACACCAATTTGTTCGCTCTTTTTACTACCTTTGTCTTTTCGGTTGTAGGGGCGGACCTGTGTGTCCGCCCTTCTAATAATCTGCGGTTCAGACAATTATTTAATGACCACCACCCTCCCCGC
>JALGZU010000268.1 GCA_025774735.1 candidate division LCP-89 bacterium
CTTCGGCCTCCACCAGATCGGTAATGTCGATGAGGGTGCCTTCGATATGACGGGGCTTGTGCTCTTCATCCCGCACCAGCCGGGCGTTCTCGAGGGTTTTGATCGTCTTCCCATCCTTGCAGCGGCCTACATCGCGGTAATTTTCCAGGCGATCCAACCGGGTGATGAGCCGGACAAAATCCTTGCGGGCACTCTCATCGGGATAGAGATCCCTGGCGTTGATGCGGAGCAACTCCGAAGGGCTCTCATAACCGAAGATTTTGGCGAACTGGGGATTTGCCAGAAGGATTTCACCTTCGAGGGTGGTTCTGTAAATGCCGGTCAAGCTGCGCTGAAACAACCCCTCGAAGGATGCCTCACCACCAGCCGCCTCCACCACATCAGGATGACTAGAGTCGATCTCCTCCGCCTCCGCCCGTACAATGCAGACGTAAAATCCGGACCATTTTCCCTCCCCGGGCATCTTGATCAGGTTCACCGAGGCGGGGAAACTGGACCCATCCCGGCGCAGATGGGTGGCCATGAACGTGGCAAAGCTGTCGCCCCGCACACCCTCCAGAAGCCGCGCCATATCCGTCGAATCGTGCGGCTGAAAGATCCGCTTCAATCCCAAACCAGTCATCTCCCCGGGCTCATAGCCGTGCAACCTGGCGAAAACCGGGCTGGCGTAGACCAGATTCCCGGCATCATCCACGATACCGACACCCTCGTCAACCGGGATCGCGTCGCGACCTCCTCCCTTACCGTGAACAGCCGTTTGACCTACTCGGTCGAATAGCCAATTGCCACTGATGCGATCGTCATTCATGGAAGTATAATAGGCTATTGATCTTATTCGAACAGCTCTTTCTGATCTTCGTCATTACCGTTGTCGCCGTTTTCCCCATTTTCACCTTCAAGCACATCTTCCGTTTTGACCACTTTAGCGATATCGGCGATCTTGTCGTTCTCATCGATGCGAATCAGGCGCACACCCTGGGTGGCTCTGCCGATGGTGCGGATCTTCTCTATCGGTTGGCGGATGACCATCCCCGCCGAAGTCACGATCATCAGGTCGTCCTGATCCACCACTTCCATAATGGCGATCATCTCCCCGATTTTCTCCCCCACTCGCAGCGTGATGATTCCCTTGCCGCCGCGATTGGTGATGCGGTAATCCTGGATGGAACTGCGTTTTCCATAACCGTTCTCTGCGACGACCAGAAGAGTGCCCTCCCTCTTCACCACCACCATGCCGATCACGCAGTCGCCCGGTCGGAGTGAAATGCCTTTCACCCCGGCAGCCTGGCGGCCCATGGGGCGTACCTTGTTCTCGGGGAAGCGGATGGCTTGGCCCTTGCGGGTGCCCAAAATGATGTCATCGTTGCCGTCGGTGATCCTCGCTTCGATCAGCTCATCGCCTTCGCGGATATCGATGGCGATGATACCGACCTTGCGCGGGTTGCCGTACTTCGACAGCGGAGTCTTCTTGACCAATCCCTGCCGGGTCGCCATGATGATGTAGCGGTCCTCGGGGAACTCCGCCACGGTGACGATGGCGCAGATCTTCTCCTCCCGCTCGACGTTGATCAGGTTCACGACCGGGCGCCCCTTCGACCCGCGCGCCAGTTGAGGCACCTCGTGCACCTTGAGCCAGTGACAGCGCCCCCTGTCGGTGAAAAAGAGCAGGTAATTGTGGGTGGAGGCCACGAAGAGATGTTCGATCCAGTCCTCATCCTTGGTCTTAGCGCCGGTCAACCCCTTACCGCCGCGCCCCTGCCGGCGTAGGCCCGATACCGGGAAACGCTTGATGTAACCCTGGTGGGAAATCGTGATGATCATCTCCTCCTGGGCGATCATGTCCTCGATGCTGAATTCACGGTAGTCCGCGACCAGTTCCGTACGCCTTTCATCGCCGTAAGAACTCTGGATATCCTCCAGCTCTTCGCGAATCAGGTCGATGCGGCGCTGTTTTGAATCGAGCAGCGTCTGCAACTCCACCACCAGCTCCTGCAGAGCCTTGATCTCGTCGAGGAGCTTCTGGCGTTCCAGGCCGGTCAGTCTCGCCAGGCGCATGTCCAGGATCGCCTTCGCCTGCACCTCGGACAGCCCGAATTCGTCCATCAACGCATCCCGGGCTGAATCCACCGAACGGCTCTTGCGGATGATCTGCACCACCCGGTCGATGTTGTCCACGGCGATGCGCAGCCCTTCCAGGATGTGCAGCCGCTCCTTGGCTTTGCGCAGCTCGAAGGTCGCCCGCCGCACCACGATATCGTGGCGGTGCTTCAGGTATTCGGCGAGGAGCTGGGGCAAGCTGAGCAAGCGGGGAATACCGTCCACCAGCGCCAGCGCATTGACGCCAAAGGTGGTCTGCAACATCGTATGAGCGTAAAGATTGTTCATCACCACGCCGCCGATGGCGTCCCGCTTCAGCTCGATGACCAGTCGCATGCCTTCGCGATCGGATTCATCGCGGATATCGGCGATCCCCTCCATCTTCTTGGTGTTGACCAGGTCGGCGATCTTCTCGATCAGCTTGGTCTTGTTCACCTGGTAGGGAATCTCGGTCACGACGATGCGATCGCGCAGCTTGCCGGTTTCGATGTTCGCCCGAGCCCGCACGATAACGCGCCCCCGGCCGGTGCGGTAAGCCTCGCGCACTCCCTGTATGCCGTAAATGATGCCGCCGGTGGGAAAGTCCGGAGCGGGGATCTTATCCTGCAGAGCCTCGCAGACCTCGTCGATGACTTTCTCGTCCTTGAGAATCTTGCTGTTATCGAAATCCTCGCCGAAGCGGTCGAGGATATACTTCAAGCCGTCCACCACCTCCGTCAGGTTGTGCGGAGGTATGTTGGTGGCCATGCCCACTGCAATGCCCGAAGCTCCGTTGACCAGGAGGTTGGGAATTTTGGCCGGCAGCACCGCCGGCATCTCCAGCGATTCGTCGTAATTGGGAACGAAATCGACCGTCTCTTTGTCGATGTCGGCGAGCATTTCCGCCGCCATCGGCAGCATGCGGGCCTCGGTGTACCGCATGGCCGCCGCCCCGTCGCCGTCCACCGATCCGAAGTTGCCCTGGCCGTCCACCAGGGGGTAGCGCATGGAAAAATCCTGCGCCATGCGCACCAGGGTATCGTAGATGGCGGAGTCGCCGTGAGGGTGGTACTTACCCATGACGTCACCGACGATGCGGGCGGATTTCTTGTGCGGTTTACCGGGCTGGACGCCCAGTTCGTGCATGCCGTAGAGAATGCGCCGGTGCACCGGCTTCAGGCCGTCGCGCACGTCCGGCAGGGCGCGGGATACGATCACCGACATGGAGTAGTCGAGGTAGGATTCCCGCAACTCCTCCTCGATGTTGACCGGTGTGATTCTTTCTCCGGGTATGAAGGCCATTGGTTGTACTGTTCTTCTATATCAAGTCAAGATATTATATTTTTCGAATGTTTACAATTCCCTGATATTGGACACATACTACAATTGGGTTTATTTGGTTTACAAATAAGTGATGTAAAATCTAAAATGGCTAAATTAGCTTTCCGCGGCACAGTACTCGAACAATAAATTTTAGCTATTTCTATTATATGTTTATCTCTTCGTCCCTCTTTTGTCGTTTTTAATCCATAATATCTCTTGAAAAATCGCACAATATTCGCATCAACAATCCACTCTTTTTTGTTGAAAGCGAATGATAATACAGCCCCGGCTACATATTCACCTACTCCTGGTAAGGTAACTAACTCTTCCCTTTGGCTGGGAACGGATCCATTAAACTTATCTTTAATTGCCTGTGCTACTTTTTTAAACGATGAAGTACGCCAATGAAGTCCTAAGGGATATAATATTTCTACCAATTTTTCATCAGCAGCAGAGGCTAGACTATTAATACTCTGATATTTTTTAAATAGCTCATTATAGACATTCTGTACCTGATCCGCTTTCGTCCTTCGCAACATCATTTCAGCTATTAGTACCTTAAATGCGTCTTCTGTTGTCCTCCAGGGGTAATGACGCATATTGAACCTGTACCAGCGAAGTAATCGCACCCGCGTTCTAATTATGTCTTTATGGGGTGGAACAAAATATTTCGTTCTACCCATAATAGGCTTTAGATAATTCTTTTTTAATGGCTATAGCCAGGAAATATGATAGTTGTGGAGGCACAGCATTACCAACCTGATGAAACTGTTCCGTCCTTGGTCCTTCGAATTTATAATTATCCGGGAATGATTGGCATCTGGCTGCTTCCCTTACTGTGAATGATCTACATTGGCTTAAATCGGGATGAATATAATAATGGCCATCCTTCCTGATGTGAGCCATAACTGTTGAGGAAGGATTTTTCCATGATTGCACTCTAAATCTATCAGTAAATTTATCAAGATGTTTATGTTCCGGGATCAAATCCGGTCTTTCATTTATAAGATCAATCAGATTAGCTTTCTCGCCATTGTCGCAGTGTTCTATAAAAAATTT
>JALGZU010000269.1 GCA_025774735.1 candidate division LCP-89 bacterium
TTCAGTCTCTACCTCATCCGCAAGAAATAATCCGTTGCACCATTCATATATAGATAAATACGCTCGCAAAGATAGCCCGGTGCACCACCTGGACGGGCGCATAAAATTCCTGCTCGCTATGGCGTTCGTCATTCTTATTGCCGTGACGCCTGCACCGGGACGGTTTTTTCTCATCGTCGCCTTCACCGCCCTTCTAACCGTATGCCTTCTTGCCCGGATTCCGTTCGTCTACCTCCTGACCAGGTCAGCAGTGGTCATCCCCTTCACAGGGTTTGCTGCCTTTTCCTATGCCTTGAGCCAACCGGCGGGTGAAATCGTCTGGCAATTCGGTCCCTTTAATATAACGGATATCGGTCTCGCACGATCCGGGATCCTGCTCATGCGCGCCTGGATTGCCGTCAGTGCGATGATCCTGTTGGTCAATACGACAACGTTTGATCATCTTCTGCGAGCCCTGCGGTCGCTCAAAATCCCTCCTCTCTTCCTTCTTCTCTTATCGTTCTTCTACCGGTATTTATACCTCCTATGGGATGAGGCCGAGCGTCTCCAGAGGGCCCGTAATCTGCGCTACTTCGGAGGATTCTGGAAACGCCAGGCTGCCCTGTTGGGGCATCTGGTAACCTCCCTTTTCTTGAGGTCTTACGAGCGCGCCGAGCGCGTCCAGATGGCGATGACAGCCCGGGGGTGGGGCGGTAATGTTCACTTCACAAAGTCTCCTGTGTTGACCGTCGTCGACGCCGGCGTCCTGGTCGGCGGTGCAATTCTCATTTTGGGTTTATGGCTGATACGACTTTATTAAAAGCCCCGGCCTTGCAGGCTGTAGAATTGAGTTTCACTTATTCTGATGGCGTTCAAGCCTTGAAGGGGATAAGTCTCCACGCCGGAGAGGGTGAAGCTCTTGCTCTCCTGGGTCCTAATGGAGCGGGGAAGAGCACTCTGCTACTCTGTCTGTCTGGCCTGCTTCACGGCCAGGGTGATGTATTCATCCGCGGTCAGTTACTGACGCGCAAAAATGAGCGGGATCTTAGGCGCCGGGTCGCCTTCGTCTTTCAAGATCCTGACGACCAGCTCTTTATGCCCACTCTGGAGGAAGATGTCGCCTTCGGCCCACTGAATATGGAACTCGACGAGTCCAATGTAAAAATAAGAGTCGAGGAGGCCCTGCGTAGAGTCAATTTATGGGATCAGCGGCACCGCCCGCCCCATCACCTGAGTTTCGGGGAAAAGCGCCGCGCCGCCCTCGCCACGGCGTTGGCCATGCACCCGGAGATTCTGCTCCTGGATGAGCCCACCGGCAATCTCGATCCAGCTTCACGCTGGGAACTGATCGAGTACTTAAAAGACTCCCCGGCCACACGTATTGTGGCCACCCATGATCTGGACCTCGTGAAGTCACTCTGTTCCCGCTGCGTCTTGATTTCGGGAGGACGGCAGATGGTCTTCGCCTCGACTGACGAAGTGTTGGGTAACCGAGATTTACTGCGACAAAATCGTCTCGCGCCCTGATATGCAAGTGACGGAAATTGTTCGGAACGATCCTTCTGCCTGAACTATACGGCAGCGATCCATAATTTTCTTGGTTTTTGACGTATTATATACTATATTATTAACTTAAAACTTCCAGGAATCAGCGAGTCGTAACGTTTATGGATGATCCGAAATACAGCTTTCTGAAGCATATTATCACAGGACTTTCCGCCGGTCTACTCTTCAGCCTGGCCATCGGATTGATCTTCGGTATAAAAATGGTCGGCATCAACGAGACCCTGTTCCAGTTTCGCCACGCCTACCCCTTCCTGCTCAATTTTATCCCCATGTACCTCATTCTCGGAACAATCATTGGTACTGCTCTCGGCCTTCTCGGTGGGATAATCCTGCATAGCCCTTCGAGTCGCAAGGGATTTGGAATCATGGCTTCCTACGGGATCAGTGCTTTGGCCTTACTGATCGTTTTCCTGATCCTGGGTGCGCCCGTCGGAGTCATCGGAGGCATGTTCGTGGCAGCACTGATCTTCGTCACGGTTCACGGATTGCGTCCACCGCTCAGTCGGCTCTACTTCGCCGTTTTCTTTATGTCTATTTTATTTAACTACTCCTGGCAATGGGTGCGGCAGCATTTCCTCATCAATCCCCTGATCCCTATGCCCAATTCTGTCATGATTGATTTCGTCTTCACGATCATTTGGGCGCTGCTTTTTCTGGCCCTGTTCCGGGTTTTCATGAAAGCCTTCTTCAAACTGCCCGTAACCGCGTTTTACACGGTGGGCATCGTGCTCGTTATGATTCTGGGCGTAGGTGGTGGAATCTACTATTTTGCACAGGCTGATCATGCAGAATCCGCCGCTATCACGGATTTGGAGATTGAACGCCGGCCGGTCGATACCAAACTCGTGCTGATCGGAATTGACGGGCTGTGGTGGAAGATTATCGATCCCCTGCTGGAGCAGGAGAGACTGCCTAATTTTCAGTCACTGATCGAAAATGGAACGTCGGCATCCCTGGAAACGCTTTATCCCACTTTTTCGGCCGCAATCTGGGCGAGTATTACCACAGGGAAGAGTACTGAAAAACACGGAGTAACCAGCTTCCTAGTCTGGAAATTTCCCTGGACCGGATTCACCGTTCCCTGCTTCAAGACGCCGAAAATCACCGCCGAAATGGATTGGATGCGGGCCAAACTCGTGGTTGAAGCGCCCATTACGAACCGCTTCCTGGATGCATTACCCAATTGGTTGATGCTCTCGGATCACGGTGTGGAAGTTGGAACCGTGAACTGGTGGGTATCCTGGCCGGCGCACGAGGTTAACGGTTTTGTGGTGACCGACCACTGCCTCTACAATAAATCCTACGTGATGCAGAATTACATGGTCAGAGAAGGCGCCACGGCGGGAGATATCTCGGTGAACTCGTCCAGTTTGCCCACGGTCCCAACGATATCAGCGAGGAAGAGATCCGGAGGTTCATCAATTTCGATGAGCCCTCTTTTCTGGATGAGTTTTCCGCCATCGATACCTATGAGTACCTGGACCTCGCCTATGAGGCCTCCATGTTCAAGTACAGCTACCCGGAAGACGTTACCTTTGCCGGTGCGGCTGAATACCTGGTCCGGACTCGGCAACCCGAATACTTCTGTCTCTACCTTAAGGGCATGGATTCCATGGAGCACCAGTACCTGAAATACTACTTTGCCGACCGTCATCCGGATAAACTCATCCCCGAAAACCTGAACCGCTACCGGGACTTGATTGACAACTATTATATTTACATGGATGAAGTCCTCGGGTCTCTTGTCGCCGCAGCTGATACCAATACCATCTTTATGGTGGTCAGCGATCACGGTTTCGATGAAATTATGATGCCCACAGGCCATTACAACCATATGGAAGCCCCACCGGGAGTCTTCATCTGTTCGGGGTCCGGTATCCGCAAGAACCACAATATCGAGAATGCCCATGTTTACGATATCACTCCGACGATCCTCCATCTTATGGGGATGCCCGTCGCCGAAGATATGGACGGTAGAGTGTTGACTGATATTCAGATCGAAGATATCCGTGTGCTGACTATACCCACCTATGAAACCGGGCGCAGAGCTGCTCGGCAGATTCTCGAATCCGATATCGATGACAGCTATAAAGAAAGACTCCGGGCGTTGGGCTATACGAACTAATCTATACTGGAAAAAGATCCATGGCGAAATCGTTGAAAACCGGTCTGCGTGAACTTCCCGTCTCCCTGCTGCTCGGTGTCGGATTCTGTTCTCTTCTGGGTTTTCTGATTGGACTGAGAATTCTCAATTGGAATCCGGACTTAATCGTCAACACCGGAAACATCTTCCCTCTCATTCTCTCTACCATGTATCTCTACGCGGTCATCGGGGTAATCGTGGGATTCTTCGCATGGCTTGCAATTGCCATCTACTCCCGTTTTTCCAATAAAAAGTACCGCGGCAGGGCTTTTGTCGCCCCCTGGGTAAAATCCTTCCTGGTCGTTTCTGCGTTCCTGCTGGTTTATCTCGCTCTCACCCGCCAGAATCTGCGTTCAGGGAATTTTGACAATGTGCTGTTAGTGGTCTATTACTTGAGCACCTTCTTCCTGGGAATGCTGCTGCTGCGCAGCACTCGTCCGACGGATGGGAGTCTGGCCAGGAATCGCCGTCGCTTGACACTGCCGAAATTTTATGGATTGCTCTTCCTTTATGTCGTCATTGCTATTGGCTTCACGCTTGTTGCTACAACCCCCGCAAGTGACGGTGATGCACTCGGTGACCCCCAGGAGATCGCCATGGCGTTGGCCAACGTCAACGAAAATGCTAAGGCGGTTGTGATTGGCTGGGATGGCGCAGAATGGTCGGTCATCGAAGACCTCTTTGGGCGCGGGGAGTTGCCCAATCTCAAGCGCCTGGTCGATCAGGGGGTCTCGGCGCCCTTCCGTAGCCTGCCCTCGACCAGATCTCCGCTGGTCTGGACCAGCCTGGCGACGGGAAAAGTGCCTGAGAAACATGGCATTGAAGACTTCGGTTCGTTGCAGTTCCCGAGGATGGTGAACAACTTTGATGATTATCCGGACGGGCTTGGCCTCTACCGCCTCATCAGCCGCCTCATGGATCAGGCTGATCTCCCCGTTACCAGTACGACGCGCCGCTGTGAAGCAATCTGGAATATCCTCTCCGACGCCAACCGGAGCGTCGGAATGATTGGGTACTGGGCCTCATGGCCGGCTGAAGCGGTCAACGGTTTCGTCATCTCCGATCGTTTCACCTACACCCTCTTTAATCCACGGACTTCCGCTTTGTCACTAAAAGAAGGTCAAACCTACCCGCCTGAACTTCTCGATGAAGTGAGCCATTTCTGCCGACTGCCCGAGAGTATTACCGAAGCCGAACGGGCTCGTTTCATGCCCGAGGTGGGGGGTGAAAAGGCATTTCCTGAAGGGTGGGATCAAAACCAGTACCCTGAATGGAATCCCCTGTATCAGTTCGAACTAGCCTTTACCGCCTCGGAATCCTTCAAGGATGCCGGCCTCTACATGTACAAAAACCACCAATCCGATTTCTTCACACTCTACTTTGAAGCCGTGGACATGGTCTCGCATTTCTTCTGGCAGTACTATCGTCCCCAAGAATTCGAATCCGTAGCCAAGAAGGATGTGGAAGCATTCGGCCTGGTCATCCCGGAGATGTACCGCTATATGGATGAGATTTTGGGCGAGTTTCTGAACTTGATCGACGAAGACACGGATGTTTTCGTGATTTCCGATCATGGGTTCGGATATGATCTCGATCCTGATATCCCCTTCAGGACGGGCGAACACCGCCTCCACGGCGTCTTCGTCGCTTCCGGTCCACACTTTCAACAGGGTGTGAAGTTGGAGGAGATCGACGTGCTCGATTTGACCCCAATCTTGCTGAACATCTTCGATCTCCCCGCGGCCCGTGACATGGATGGTCAGGTCCGGACCGAGGCTTTCAATCCCGAATTTGTCGCCGACCGTCCCACACAACTTATCCAAAGCTACGAGACGGGTCGTCGTATCTCATCCATCACCCGCTCCAACGCCGACATTCAAGTTCGCGAACAGATCAAAGCGTTGGGTTACGTAAACTGATTCGAGGTTTCATAGGACTCTGTTCGCCTGAGTGGTCAATTCCAATCATACTCTGCTGAATAGAAGACATATCTATAAACAATTTCAACCGAATGAGGGCTTCTGAAGTGAAGAGAGGAATCATGTTCGCCTCAGCGTTGCTTCTTTTGGGCACGTCTGTGTGCGCCGATGTATCCCTGACCGTTTACCAGCGTGATCTGGTGCTCATCCGGGATACCCGTACTGTCGACCTGCAACGCGGAAAAAACAACATCGTTTTCGGTAACATCGCTCCCGGCATCCTGGAAGAGACGCTGCGCATCTCTCCGATAGGAGATCCGACCGGTCTGAGAGTGATTGAACACAGCTATGAATACGATCTTGCCGACCAGGATCGTGTCTGGAAGAAATTCCTGAACAGGCCGTTCGAATTCATTAGGGACGACAGCCTCTATGTGGGAATGCTGCTGAAATTCGACGATGACTTCATCTATCTGGAACCCCGGAACCAGCCCGGCGCCGTGTCGATGGTGGATCGGTCCGGTATCGAAGACCTGACCTTCGACGCTTTGCCTGAGGGTTTGGTCCTGCAGCCCGAAATCGTCTGGAGCGTGCAATCATCCAAAAAACGTGGTGAGTTGGATGTGGAAATCTCTTACCTGGCTGAAGGGATGACCTGGCAGGCCGACTACGCTGCTCACCTCGTCGACTCGGATAACCTGCGCCTGCAGGGAAACGTGACTCTCACAAATACACTCGATATCGATTTCGAACAGGCGTCTGTCGAGCTGATCGCAGGTGACCTCCACATGGCCGGGGATGGTAGGCGTATCGGAGAAGAGGACGCTTTCGGAGCACCCGGCCAGGATACCGGGGAGCAGGAGACCCGTTTTTTCGAATACCATCGCTATCAGCTTCCCGAGCTGACAACCCTGCACGGTTCACAGACTAAAGGAGTCCCTCTCATCGCGCCTGTGGACATCTCCTGTGAAAAGAGCTTCTTCTACGATGGTTCTTCCAGCGAGGAGGAGGTTCTGGTCCGGCTGCTCTTCGACAACGAAACCTCGGCAGGACTGGGCATAGCCCTCCCAGAAGGCGACCTGTTGCTATATCAGCAGGACTCTGATGGAAAAGTGCATTTTCTGGGAGAAGATCACCTCGATGCCTCCTCGCCCGGTGACGATGTTGAACTCATCATCGGTAAAGCCTTCGATCTGCGCGTGGACCGTAAACGAATTTCGCACCAGCGGATCTCCCGAAATCGCACCCGCGATACCATTGAGATAACCTTCTCGAGTTCCCGGTCGGAGACGTCGAAGATCACCGTACGCGAACGTCTCTACGGTTTTTGGGATATCGCCGAATCCACTTGGGGAGGGGAAGCAGTCTCACACCGGGGCATCCACGCAAACAAGATCGAATTTGACCTACGGTTGGCACCAGGCGACTCCCGCACGTTGCGGTATGTCGTGGAATATGGTTACTAGAGATAGAGCTCCTTTAAATGATTCTTAACTTGTAGCCTCATCATGAAGATACACGATCGACACGGGGCGGTTATCCGGATTTCCTTACTGGGTCTTACCCTCCTCCTGTCCTCTTGCAGCGGGTCGGATTCGGCTGGTCCTCCGGGGTCC
>JALGZU010000270.1 GCA_025774735.1 candidate division LCP-89 bacterium
GGTAGTTACGTTTTCACTGTAATGGGAAGCCCTACTGCGGGACCATAGATAGAAGGAGATTGATATGCCTAATAGAGTTGGTCCGATAGCTACCATAGCGATTCTCGCTGCCGGGGGTGCGGCAGTAATACTAAGCGGTGGCGAAGAAATCACTGGAGGTGATGGTGGTACTCCGGTTGTTGAAGAAGTTCAACTTACTGAAGCCGATGTTTGTCCTCGGGCGATTCGCACTCCTACTGGCAGAATGGTACGTGTCGTTGGTGTCGAATCAAAGGGTGGAAATTCGGAGGTCAAGGACACCGAGGTCGGACGAGTGGTGGAAGTCGTAGAGCTTCCATCGAACGCGATTTGTCATGCAATCGTGGATGCGAGGCCGAAGGCAAAATCCCAGTTTTTTCCTGACGGAAACGAGTACGTCGGAAACGTACCGGATATCCCTGCGCTCAAAGATTGTTATGGCAAGGCATCATGGCCGGTCATGATCTCTGGTTCTTGTCTTTCAGGCCCGGTTGGAAGTTGCCACTGGTCGATGCTACTTAAAGGAGAGTGTTGCAAGATCGTGGGCGATCTCCCCCAGTACGAGGGATCAACTCTCAAGGAGATTCTTGCAAAACCAATTACGATTCAGCGACGAATACTACGAACGAAAGGAAGGTGTATCGGAGATGAAGGACAACAAATCGATTGCACGGTGCCAATCGGAGATCCGAAAGCTATTGCCAACGCTCCGGTATTCATTTCCCACGGATGGGCAGGACGCCAAGATCTCAACTTCGTTCCTGGCAAGTGGGATTCGCAAGCTGAGAAACATGTACCCGAAGACAGATATACCATGCCAGAGGGTGTAGGGGGGCCTCCGTGAAGAAAACCTGGGTTCCCATAATAGTATCGATCATCTCTTTACTCACCGCGCTAGGCGTGGCATGGATTCAGACCGGGAGCGTGACCAAAGAGGATCATGCACACACAGAGAACCAGGTGAATCATAAATTGATGCCTGGGATGGAAGATAAGTTGACCGATCTCGCCGTGAAGCTTTCCAAGTTGGAAGGAAAAATTGAGGTCATGGAGAAGATGATAGAAAAACCTGGCGCAATGAAGCCACCGACACCTATGAAAATAGTACCGAGAGTAAAACTTCCACGACTCGAACAGAGAGCGTACTAATGAAAAAAAGTAAGTGGATGAAGGAAAACATCTGGTGGATGATCTGGATCTGCATCATAATTGCGATTTTTCTGCTGGTTCTTCTCACGCCCTCACCAGCGATGGGACAGTCATGTCCCGGTGACTACGGTTGCGCCCAGTTCTATCGAAACGATGCATGGCCGAGGGACGGGCTGATCGATCACTGGACTCTGGATCCCGGAGTTCAAGGAGATATCACTAACGATCTGGGAGATTTCGAGACCTGGACCGGTGCTGAGGGTGGATGCACCGATTGTCCTACTGGTTGGACTTGCGACTGTACAACCTTCGGTGGTGACATTAATAGCGAGAGCACTACCATTTACAAATCAGACACGTCAGCTAGACTCGACGCTACCGGCGACATCCATTCATTATTGGCTTACTCTACTGATTACGAGGCGAACGTTTGTTATCAATTCGATTTTTGTTACGCAGGTGAGGATGGAACGGAAGATCTCAGATTACTGGCTGGTAACAATACATTTTTGGATACTTTCAATTGGGCAACCGACACATGGGCCGCAGGGCAAAGTCTATTTCTTACCAACATCGGTACTGCTTGGACCTGTACCACAACCTATTTAACCACTGGAGGAGCGGCTAAAAATAATTATTTGTTCATACTTTATCCTGGAAGTGCAGATGGCACATACATCTATGTGGACAACGTAAGATTTCAACGGTTGAACAATTGTTCTATAACTGGATCAAGAGACAATGTGCTTTCTGTTCCGGTAACGAGTGATCAGCAGTGGGGTCACTCTGAGGTATTACTCCCACGTACAGGCACCGGGCCTGCGTACAAGACCGGGATGGTGCTCGACGGGACGGACGACTACTTGAACTGCGCCGACGCGACCTGTGAGATGGACCCGGTGAACTGGGACAGCGGCGGGTACTTCAGCGTGGGGTGCCGGGTGGTGGCGGACACGGTAGCAGCGGGGACGGATTATTTGATCTCGAAATATGGTGGTGCAGGAAGCAGAAGTTGGGAAATTCATAGGTCCACGTCATCCATTTTTTTCAATGTTTCAGATGATGGAACAAATACCGATTCCAATAGCGTAGATTTTCTTGTTGCAGATGTCCTTCATAGTTTTGTGAGTACGTGGGATCCTTCGGGTGGATCTGGCGCGTGTGAAAATAACATTTACTACAACGCATATCAGACCGATACCGATGCGACGATGACCGAGTGCATCCCATTCAACACGGCTGTCGATTTTCAAGTGGGTTCTTTACTTGGAATATCTCCGTGGGACGGCTCCATTCTTGAATGTGTTTTGTGGGAAAAAGAACTAAGCGCGATCGAGGCCAACAAGTATATCTCCCCCTACTTCCCCGGCACCGATTATGCCGATGGTTTTTATGTGGACACTTGTAGCCAGGCGGCATCTCACGCCACCTGCTCGACCCAGAAGTGCCGCGATGGTACTCCCAATGCTTGTCAGGCCGAGGGGACCGGGGCGATGGCAATCTTTGGGCAGTATACAGAAATCACTGAAAACAATTCGTTCGAGACCGATGCTGGCACAGATGATGCTCCTAACTGGAATGATTGGACTGAGACCGAGGTTGCTGGTGATGGAACGAGTAATATAACTGCTTACCGTGCAGATGTGAAGCATGGAGACATAGCGGCTCGTCTTTCTATTACAGGAACAACTGCAACCGCATCATTAAGAGGAGAATGTGAAACCGTTGGTATAGGTGCAGATTTGTATATTTATTTGGATGCTATCTCATTTTTAGGACTCACCGCGACAATGACTATTGTGCTCACTGAGTTCGATACCGCTGCATGTGCTACCGAGCTTGCAACCCAAACAATTTATTCAGGAACGGTTACGGAGTACCATGAGATCTATGGTGGTCTTATTGATACATGGAACGGATCAACTAGTTCGTACTACATCACTATAACACTACAGACCGGTGCAGGAGATGTTATCATCGATACTGTATCGGTAAAAGCAGCATCATATTTTACTCCGTGGATTGAAAATCCATCAGGTTCAGGTACGACTACAGCAAATTCCCGTCAATACGAACTTCACAATCCGCTTTCTGATTATTGTGAATCCGAAGACGACGATTGTTACGCGAGCGGATTCTGCGCGAGCGCGTGGGTATATACTGATTGGGCGGGGGATGACGGGGTGTATCACACATTTATCGACGTTCCGGGTACTGCTGGAAATAATAATCGGTGGCGGATTGTCAAAAACAGCAATGACACAACGCAGTTTCATTTTTATAGTGCCGCTGCCAATAACTATAATCGTTACTCGGCCACTTTGACTGACACCTCTTTCACGGCTGGTGGGTGGAAATATATAGAAGTTTGTACTGACAACTCGACGTTGACGAAGGCGCATCACTATAATCATGACAATGCAACCTGGTATGATTGGAACTCCACGGCTGGCGGTGCATTCGCGGTGCAAGACGGACAATCGAGTGACATGCATATCGGGCATGGAGCGAATGCTAACTACTGCGACTGCTACCAACCCGAGATCCATATCTCGCCTTACAACGCGATCTACCCAAACCAAGGTTTTAACAGTGGGAATCCCCCGGTAAACGGGAGTCCTTATTAATGATCTTGACGTATTCTAGTCAGGGTGGACAATAGGAGAAGGGAGAAAACATGCCTTTGACACCGGCAAAATTGCAAGACATCCAAAACGTGAGTGTTACTGTTCCAAACGGAGCATCTTTCGGAACCACTGAGTACGATCACAACCTGGTAAATCAATTTGGACAGGTTCTTGCTCCTTCCACAATAATTCCAGTTCTCATCGGGAGCAATGGTGCTCCGATGGGAGATATAAGTTATCTGGCCTTAAGGTCTGGAGATGAGACCTACGGAACCATCGATGACGACAAAGCAATCATAGCTGTTGAGTGTGCTAGTGTAAACAATTCTGGAAGCAGTTATGTTTATACCTTTCGAGTAACCAGCATTCGCTGGCACTCGATTCAGGGTAGCGATCTGGGTGATGGCAGTTAATTCTTACTCATAACTGAAAAGGAGAACGATATGCCCCAAGCGAATCTTACCAGCGTTCAAACCGTGACCATCACTATGTTGAACGGTGCTCACACCGGCCAGGTTACGGTAACTCATGGTCTTCAAGATTGCGGCAGTTGCCGATCTCACTTACACCGTGCGAGTGACCAGCATGTATCATCACTCCATTCAAAGCAGAGACCACACGGCGTAGATGAACGATAGAGACAAAAAAGACATCGCGGAGATCGTGGCTCTGGCCTTTAAAACCAGATCAAGGCTAGAGCCACATCTTCGTCCTGTCACTGCTGGTGAGTGCAATACCAAGCATGGCGAGGTTCTCACCAAGCTTGAAGCGGTTCACACAGATGTCTTGGGTCATCTATCGTGGCACAATGGAATTCGTGAAGAGAAATCTGGTGAATATGATCGGATAAATCAGAAGTGGGCCAAGGCAGGAACGGTTGCTAAATGGGCAGCGGTCATTCTTACAATCAGCATAACAGTTGGAAGCTGTGTTTGGGGAGTAGCCAAAATTTCTGCGTTAGCAGAGGAAGTTGCTCAAAAGGTGAATGGTTATGAGTCGCCGAAGAATCCGTAGAAGTAGAAACATGTCGCCGCCGACTCGAGAGATACGTCGGGCACCGATATCATTAGAGGATGCGGTTAAGCGAGCGCAGAACGTAGCTGATTCTGCTCAGGCCAAGGTGAAAACGCTTTCTTACTATCTCGACATCATCAGACCTCAGATCAACGTCGGGCTTCCGAGTGTACAGCCTATTGTTGAAAAGCTCGAATCGATCTTCAGGAAACTTGAAAATCTTTGGGAGGAATAAAATGGTAGAGGACAAAATACTTGAGCTTCTGGCCGACATCAATCATGTCTACACGATGATCACCATTTTCTCTGTGTTAACCATTCTCCGCTACACCGGCCCGGTAGCCAAATTCCTGTTCAGTGACAAGTGGAAGTGGTTGGTGACTCCGATCAACCTCGCGCTGGCATCTCTATGTATCTTCGGATTCGGCATGACCAGCTTTAAAACGATGGGAGGAAAAGTCCTCATCACCCTTCTTATCACTGCCGTCACGATTATGGCTTACGAGGCGATTCTCAAGTACGTGGTTCGCCTGGTAGAGACCAAAATACTCAAGAAAACCAAGAAGTTGAACGGTGGGTAACGAGTCTGCTCGGTTTCCTTGACAGCACTATCTACCCAAGTTACCCTTGATTCATAGGCAGTTGTTCTTTCAAAACCCTATCTTGGCCTGACTTGATCAGTCGGTAAACCAGCCCCCTTGCTGGTGCCAGGAGCGGTTCCGGACTTGAAGGGGAGTCCAGTTACCATGGTCTACATGAGTAGGCCCCGGTAGTTGGACTCCCCTTTTTTGTTCGGGGAAGGAAAGAGAGATGCCCGGAAGACTTTTGATGGTAAATCCCACCCGTCGTCGTAGACGGAGAATTCGTACTCGCGTCAGAGCATTCAAAAGGCCCTCCAGAAATAAAAGGACGGGCCGTTTCACTTCCCGAAAGAGAAAACGAAATTCAACTCGAACCAGAAGGAGGGCAAGGAACATGCCGAGAAAGCGGAAATCGAGCAAACGAAGCAGAGCCGCTCGACTCGGATGGAGGCGCAAGAAGCGCAAGGGAAATCCTCGCAAGAGGAAGACCCGGCGCGTGAAGCGCAAGAATCCGAAGAAGCGGCGTCGTCGTCGGCGTAACTACGCTCCTGGCTACGGAAGTATCAGCGAAGGAGCGGCCAAGAAGTATGCGAAGAGCTACAAAAAGAAGAAGCGTCGGAAGTATGGAGGCAAGAAAGCGGCCAGAACCCGAGCGGCGAAGAAAGCAGCCAGAACCCGAGCGGCGAAGAAAGCAGCCCGTTCACGTGCGGCCAAAAAAGCGGCCAGAACCAGAAAAAGGAGAGGAACAGTGGCACGAAAGAGAAAGAAGAAGCGCACCTATCGGCGCAAGAAGACCGGTGGCCGCAGGCGCAAGAAACGCACCTATCGTCGCCGGAAGAAGAAGTACCCCAGTCGGAAACGGAAGCATCGGAGCCGCAGCGCAGCCGCGAGAATGGGCTGGCGGCGTCGGCGTCACGACAAGAGCTACCGCACCAAGAAGGGCCGGAAGTACAAGCGGCCCGCAGGTCGCAGACGGAAGCCCGGGCGCAAGCGCGGTCGGGGTGCCTACTACTACCCGCGCTACCGCAACGCGAAGCTGAAGGATCTCGCGGTCCCTCTGCTTCTGAGCGCGGTCGGTTTCATTGGTGCCTCGATCATCATCAACAAGATGCCTGCGACAATCACCTCGAAGCTACCGGCAGGCACCGCCACCGTGATCCTTCCCCTCGCCGCTGGTTTGGCGACTGCTTTGTTCGTCGCCAAGAAAGCCCCGGCGAAGTACAAGAGTCACCTCATCGGTGTCGGCATGGGTATGGCCCTCGCGGGTGTCGTGGCCGCGTTGCACCAGTACGTGATCCCCAAGCTCCCGGCAGGCGCGAAAGCGGCCATGGGCCTGAGCGGTTACGTGCGTCGGCCCGTGGGCATGGGCGGATACACCGTGGCCCCGTTCATGAGCGGATACGTACCGGCCAAGGCGGGTGGTTCTCTGGGACAGATGGAAGAGTCCGTTCCCAGAACCCTCGGTGCCTCGGTTTCGGTGCGCGGCGGGCAGAAGCTTCTGCCGCCTCCGTTCAAGCCCGCCCTGGGATACCAGGCACAGGCGCAGAAGCCTTACGGCTTGGGCCTGCCGGTCGAGGAACGCCGTTACAACCGGTTCACCTGGTTCGGCGTGTACGACCTGGGCGTGTACGAGTAGGCCGAGGAGTGATTCGGCCAGCGTAAGAGATGATTTCGGCTCTTCAGGATAGTCCTGGCGAGCCTGGCGACAAACATAGGCCCCATCAAGGCCAACCTTGCAAAAGCGGGACGGCACCCGCGAAACAAAACGGAGCAAGGTGAGAAAAAGGAGAAGTACAGTGGCACAGCTACCCGGATATCGTGAGCAGATCCACGAAGAGAAGTTCGACACGCTGATCCGCGGAACCGGCACCAGCGCAATCAACCAGACCACCAACCTGTTCGGCGCGGCCAACCTCGGTCAGCCCCAACTGACGAACATGCAAGAGGGTGGAAGGTTATCAAACGAGGAAGTGTTCCTCGTACTGAGCCTTCGCATCTACGTGCAGTTCGCCACCGCCGCCATCATCCGCTGGATCGAGGATGGTATCATGTGGACATTCCGCGTGGGCAACAAGCCGATGCTCGGCCCCTTGCCCCTGTTCGTCGCCCCCGGCGGCGGCGGAATGTTCGGGCACGATGTCAACGCCCAGGCCCACGTGATCACCAATGGTCTGCCCTCGTGGGAGGCCATCCTGAAGCTGGCGAAGCCCGTCAAGATCGAGAAGAACCAGTTCTTCACGATCGCGATGGACTTCTACACCTTCGCGTCCCTGGATGCGGGCGTCACCGCCGCCATCAACCCCCTGACGCAACTGAATGCCGACACCGGACTGAAGATCATCAAGGCGTTCGTGGGTGGTGTGCTGGAGCGGAACGTCCAGTAGGTCTGGACGTTTTCTTCTGACGAATTTACCCCGATCACTCCCCGGCCCCCTTGTGGGGCCGGGGACGGTCGGGAGGCTTGGGGCAACCCAAGTAACCCCTAACCCAAGGGAGACATGAAATGCCAGTCGATAACGATCTCAATGCATATCTCGGACACCTCGAGAGAATGGTGACTCGTCTTCAGTCCGATGTAACCAGCATGAAAGTTTCGGGGGACAAGCCGGTGAGTCTTCCCGGGCAGTACGCGGGCAAGCCGATTCCTTCTCGAGTCGGAGTGGAAATGAATGTTGCAGCAGCTTCCACCGCTCGGGTTCAAGGAAATATCACGATCGCAGCGGATGGTCCGTTCTGTGCCACATCGATTCACTTCGCAGTCCGTTACGTCGGTGGTGCGGCATCTGCTGAGTGGAGACCGATCTCCTCGGTCCATGACATTACCAATACTGGAGCGTTTATTCCCAATTTCTACTGGGAATACCAGGTCACGGGTTCTCATAGGGATCGTCAGAACATTGCGGTCCCATCTTCCCTGGTGGATCGAGCCGAGGAAGGCAATGGCTTCTTCGACTTCTCCATCCAAGATGTGTTCGCCAAGACATCGACAGTTACGATCTGGATCACTCCGACTATCAATTTCGACGCTACTCAGGCTGCTGTTGTCTGGGCTGGTTTCAACGGATTCTACATCCTCGAGTAGTAACTGGGAGGTTACGAGTACCTCGAGGATTGTTAACGAACAAAGGAGGAAGAAATGCCTCATCAGCAAAAACTGGTACACATCCAGGAAGCAACCTCGATCGCTGCCAATGGAAACGTGGCAGTCGCCACTGGATTCCTGCTTGACACCGCGATGTACCCGGCGCAGGCC
>JALGZU010000271.1 GCA_025774735.1 candidate division LCP-89 bacterium
GCGTCAGGCTGGTCTTGGATCAACTGCCGAAAGAGGCCTTCAGCTCGCCGCCCATCCTGTCAATTCTGCTGCGCTTCCTGGTCGTCTCCGGCGATCAGGACCGAGCCGGGCAGTTCGCCTCCGAAATCAGCCGGGATAACCCGGATCTGCCTCAGGGAGAACTGGCCGCATTGATCGATCGTATCCTGCAAGCTCCGCCCGATCTCGCCGCCCTGCCCGAACCACGGATCGATGACTACGACTTCGACCTGCACGACAGCCACTACCGCCTGATCATGCTCCTGCAGTGCCCCGCCTGTGGCTGCAACTACGTTGAAACCACCGGTTGGGGCCTGATGGTGCTCCGCCCGACTGCCTGCCGCCGCTGTCTGGAACCTCGCCGGATCAGCCCGGATTTCCTGGTCGACCTGCTGCAAAAACACCACGAATCCGACGGGCAAAACGGCCTCAGGAAAATCGATGATGAGCTAAGACAGCTGGTCTCGGACTGGCACCTGCTGGACGAATATCCGGAGGCAGGATCCCTGGACGGGATCAATCTCGCCGACCCGCTCTTATGGCCCATCCTGAGAGAACTCGTCCGCACAATCTACACCGAACGCTACGTAAAGGGTGGGGGAGAACTGTCACCGTGACCAAACGCATCATCTTCTGCAGCCACTGGGCGGATCGCTATCGCCCCCTCATTCGGGAACTGCTCGCTTCTGGTCTCTATGAAATCTACGCTGAGGATAGCGTCGTCACACAGTACGGCGAAAAACACCCCGCACTGCAATCTTACAACTGCCTCTTTCTGCAGCCGGATTGGGAAGTCATCTATAAAGAGACCGCCCGGCGCCTGCCCCCCATGACCGATTTCCTGACTCGCTGTGCGCAGTATTACCTCGGCCAAGCGGATATATCCCCCGGCCTGAACCTCAATGGCCGCCTCTACAACGCCCTGAGGGAGTCCCTGGCGCAGGTGCTCTACATGAAATTGACCTTTGAGGCTTTAGCCCGGAAACTGGAGCCGGATCTGCTTATTGTGGACGGCCCCGGCCTCCGCCAGCAGACCTGGGTCTCTGCAGCCAGAAGCCTCGGCGTCCCCAGCCTGGAAATCTATCACGGCACCGTGCACGTCAAACCCGGTCTGATTCCCCCCCGCCGCGATCAGGCCGACTACATGGCCATGGATTCCGAACTGGTCAGAGACATCTATCTCGATCTGGGCTTGCCGCCTGAACGCCTGCGCGTCACCGGCCTGCCCGAAGAGCCCGTCAGACCGCCGGGAAAAGAGGAAGCCATCCGCATCCTGGCGGAGAAATACGGCCTGGACCCGGACAAAAAGATCGCTCTCCTCTTCACCGCTTACGACGTCGGCAACTCCATGGAATTTCTCTTTGAATTCAGCAGCGGATATCAGGTAGACATCGTCCGCCAGGCTGCTGCAGCCGTAAAGGTGGTCGACGGTAGAGTCCCCGGAGGTGTCCAACTTATCATCAAGCGCCATCCTACCCTGGCCGGAGCCGGCTGGGATGACCTGGAAGCCTATCGTTACGTCACCGCAAAAGAGGGCATTGATCCCGTCATGGTTGACCCGAAAGAGAGCAATCCGCTCCTGCTGGCCGCCGCCGATGCCATCCTGGTCGTCAAATTTTCCAGCACCATCTCCGAAGCGATCAATGCAGACCGGCCCGTCCTCATGTGGCCCCAACTGAGGCATTGGCTTCATGAAGACCTTCTGAACTCCGGGGCCATCCTCTTCACCGATGACGAAACAGCTCTCCGGGAGACCCTCGAAAAATGCCTGGTCGATCCCGGTTTCCGCGAAGATATCGCCCGGAATCGCCAGACCTATCTGGAGAGGTACCAGCACGTCCCTGTGGACGAGGTGGTGCATAATCTGCTCCGGTTCATCGCCGATATCATCGATTCTAAAGGAGTAATCGAACCGCCCGGCAGAGTGACGCTGAAAGAGGATTCCATCGCCGCTGTCGGAATGACTACTTGAAAAAGATTCAATCTTGATACTGTCTCAAATTCATATCATTTCATGAATGATAACAAAAATCCGCTTGAACCGGTTAAGATTCTCCACATCACAGACCAGCTCTCCAAGGGGGGTGCCGGCCGGGCCCTGATCGGAGTAGCCAAGCATTCGTCGCAATCCGGCAACTTTCAACACGAATGCATCTCTGTCAAGCCGCTCTTCGACGGAGTGGTTTCCGAAGATGTCACCGAAGGCCTGAAAGTCCACGTCAGCCCGGAACCCGAACAGTTCCTGGCGCTCTATGAGAACGCCGACATCGTCCACTGGCACTGGTGGCAGGATTTCCCCCTGATGAAGGCGAAGTTGCCTCGCAAGCCGACCATCGTCTGGTGCGCCGTGTCCGGCGAGTATCCCCCCAATGAATTGACCCGCGAAGTCGTCGATTTCGCCGATGTCATGGTCATCACCAATCCCATGACCCGGGATCTGCCCGCCATCCGGTCACTGCCCGAAGCCGAACGCCAGCGAAAAGTCCGGATCATCTTCGAAAGCGCCGATTTCGACCGCATCCTGCCTCTGGAATCCATCCCCCACGATACCTTCAACGTCGGTTGGATCGGCACCATCTGTCCGGGGAAATATAACCCCCGTTACGTCGAGATGTCGAGCCGGATCGAGATCCCCGACGTCCAATTTATGGTTTGCGGCGAGGGACCCCAGAAGGAATCCGCCGTCCAGGAAGCCGCCCGCCTTGGAGTCCAGGATCGCTTCCAGTTTCTCGGTTATCAGGACGACATGCGCCGCATGTTCGGACTTTTCGACGTGTACGGCTTCCCCCTGGACGAGAGAACCTTCGCGGGAGGCGAACTGAACCTGCAGGAAGCCATGGTGGCGGCTCTGCCCATCGTCGTCTTCCCTTATGGCGGTCCCAAGCGCATGATCCTGCACAATTATAACGGCTTGATCGCCAACTCCGAAAAAGAATATAAAGAGGCTATCGAATTCCTCTACCACAATCCCGAAGAAAGAGCCCGCCTGGGACAGAATGCCAGGGATTACGCCCTGCGCGAATTCGGCGCTGAAAATGCCGCCCGAAAATTCAATCGCCTCTACGTCGAAATGCTCGAAGAGGTGCGACAGCCGGTCACTCTGCCCCAACCCCGGGGAAAAGTCGAAAATAGCGAGGAGGAGAGTTTCAAACGCCTCGCACATTACCATCAGAGCCGCGGTAACGCCGCCAGGGCAGCCGAATACGCCAAGAAAGCCCTGGAACGAACTCCCGGCGATCCCGAAATGCTGAGCATGCTGGAACGGGACGACGCCGGCGGTGCCGGGGAAACGGTAGAACCTCAGACCGAAGTCCCTTCCGAGGATATCGAAAAGTGCCTCGATACCCGCACCCGGTCTGACTATAAGGTCACCGCCATCGTTTCTACCTATGCCTCCGAAGCCGTTTTGCACGGCTGCCTGACCGACCTCTACGACCAGACACTCTACCGCAAGGGCGAACTGGAAATCGTCATCGTCGATGCCGCCTCACCCGAAAACGAGTGGGCCATTATCGAGGAGTTCGCAAGGGATCACGAACACATCCTCGCCCTGAGGACCAGGGAGCGTGAGAGCCTCTACGCCGCCTGGAATCGCGCTGCCCGCCTGGCCCGGGGGCAATACCTCACCAACGCCAACGCCGACGACCGCCACCGCCGCGACGCCCTGGAAGTCCTGGCCGGAACCTTGGACGAAGATCCCAACGTAGCCATGGCTTACGGCGACGTTTTGATCACCGAGAAAACCGGTGAAACCTTTGAGAAGAACACTGCCCAAAGTGCGTTTCAATGGGGCGAATATTCTCAGGAGAAACTCGAAGACCGCTGCTGTGTCGGACCCCAGCCTATGTGGAGGCGCAGCTTGCACGACGAGATCGGCTTCTTCGATGAACGCTACGTCTCCGCCGGGGATTACGACTTCTGGCTGCGCATCTCCATGAAATATCCCCTGATCCATGTCGACGAAATCCTCGGTCTCTATCTGGACAATCCCGGCTCCCTCGAACACCAGGGACTGGCCGGCCATTACGAGCGGATTGACGTCCAGAACGCCCATACCCTGCGCAAAATGCCTCCCTTAAAAGAACAGCCACTGGTTAGCGTGATCATCCCAACGCTCAATCGCAAACACCTGCTCAAACATACCCTGCAATCTTTGATAGATCAGTCCTATACAAACTGGGAAGCCCTGATTGTCAATGACGGCGGTGAACCCTTGACACACGGCGACGGCCTGCCAGACGATGAGCGCATCAGGATCACCAACCTGTCCGAAAATCACGAACGCAGCTACTGCCGAAACCTGGGAATCAGGGAGGCGAAAGGCGAATATATCGCCTTCCTCGATGACGACGACGTCTTCTACCGCCACCACCTCGATTTGCTGATGCACACAGCGCAAGAACTTGAAGGCGAATACAAAATC
>JALGZU010000272.1 GCA_025774735.1 candidate division LCP-89 bacterium
CTCATCATGAAGATACACGATCGACACGGGGCGGTTATCCGGATTTCCTTACTGGGTCTTACCCTCCTCCTGTCCTCTTGCAGCGGGTCGGATTCGGCTGGTCCTCCGGGGTCCGCAGTAACCCAACGGGTGGTAACGTTTGGCAGTCTACCGCGCTGGTCTCCCGACGGTTCAAAAATAGCTTTCGGCGCTGAAGGTGTGGATGCCGGCATCTGGGTCTATAACCGGTTCGACGAGAGCCTGATACAGATCACCGATGCCACCTACCCACACCTCTACGACTACCGCTGGGCGCCCGATAGCGATTCGCTGGCTTTCGGCGGTGCGGGGGCGATCATAGACAGTACCTCCGGGATCTTTGTCGTCGCTCTGGACGGGTCGGATCCTGTCAGGTGGCATCCCACGGGCGGATCACCAAGTTGGAATCCCGACGGATCGGGACTCGTCTTTGCAGAGAACGACTCCCAGGGCGGAGTGTACGGCCTCTACCTGCTCAACTTCGCGGATACCTCCCTGACCGTCCTGACCGCCAGCGGAATCGATCCGCAATTCAGTCCGGTCGGAACGCAGATTGCCTACCGTGAACCCGGGAGTTTTCTCGCTACGAACCTGAAAGTGGTGGCCTCCACCGGCGGGATCCCGGTCGTTCTGGCCGATACCTGCCTTTCTTTCGATTGGTCTTCCGACGGCTTGACCCTGGTCTACGATTATATGGGCTACGGGTTAACCGACTCCGGAATGCGCATCTGCACAATCCCGGTTTCCGGAGGAACGCCGCAGAAAATTGCCACCTCTGCAGGACAGCCATCTGTTGCAGTAACGGGACAGGTGGCTTACCACGGAGTCCAGGTAGATCTGACGACCGGCATATACACCGTCGGCATCGGCGGCGGGAATAAGCGTCAATTGACCTTCTCCGGAGCCCAACCGGACATCACTTCTGACGGATTTCACATCGCTTATGCCCGCGATGACGGCATCTGGATTGTGTCACCGTAGAAGCGGAATTCCACGGCACTAATTCTGTATTAAAGGGTAGGGAATCTTGCTGGTTTCAAGAGCAGTTTTCATCATTTTTCTGTTGGGTGCCTCTCTGCTGCTATCCTGTTCTTCCGGAGAAGCTCCCACCGAACCTCCACCCGTCAACAACGCGCCGGAGGACCCCTCAAATCCCAGCCCATCTGACGGAGCGACAGGTGTAACGTTCTATCCCACTCTCTCATGGACCTGCACTGATCCGGACGGTGATCCGCTTGTTTACGATGTCTACTTAGGAACGGTAACGAGTCCCCCGCTCGTCAGCAGTAACCTGACCGATTCTGCATATACCTCCCCGGGACTCTTCGAAAATACAACCTATTACTGGAAGATTGTCGCCAGGGATGGAGGAGGGTTGACGGGCGAAAGTCCGGTCTGGTCTTTCACAACCACTGTCAACAACGCGCCGGAAAGTCCATCAGATCCCAGCCCTTCCGACGGAGCAACGGGTATCACGTTCTTCAATCCTACGCTTTCATGGACTTGCACCGATCCGGACGGTGATCCGCTGGTTTACGATGTCTACTTCGGTACGGCAACCAGTCCCCCCCTCGTCAGCAGCGACCTGACCGATTCTATCTACACCCCCCTGGAACTCTTTGAAAGTACAACTTATCACTGGAAGATTGTTGCCAAAGATGGTAGAGGGTTGACGGGCGAAGGCCCGGTCTGGTCCTTTACGACTATGACACTGGCTATGAACCAGGTCTCCAGCTTCGGTAGTCTACCGCGCTGGTCGCCCGACGGACAGACGTTGCTCTTCGGGGGGGAAGGGATGACGATAGGACTGTGGGTGTACGACCGGATCTCGGAGTCTCTCGAACAGGTCACCGATGATGCCTACCCCCACCGCTGGGATTACGCCTGGTCACCGGGGAGCAATGAGATAGCCTTCGGTGGTGCCGGGCCGGTTAGCACGACTCCAGCCGGGATATTCACCCTCACCCTGGACGGTTCCGATCCGGAACAGTGGCATCCCACCGGCCATTCACCCTGCTGGATACCCGACGGTTCCGGCCTGGTGTTCTCTGAAGAAGATCCGCAGGCGGGGATCTACGGGCTCTTCAAACTGCTTTTCGCCGACACCTCCCTGACCCAGTTGACCGCCAGCGGAATCGATGCTGAATTCAATCCTGCCGGTACCCGCATCGCTTACCGGGATCCGGGATCATCGCAAGCTTATGACCTCCGAGTTGTCAATGCGGATGGCAGCCAGATGATCACATTAACCGATAACTGTCTTCGGTTTACCTGGACTGCTGACGGAGTCACCGTCGTCTACGACTATATGTCGTATTCGCTGGGAATGGTGATTTCCACGGTGCCCGCCGCAGGCGGTGTTTCGAGTGTTTTGAAGACCGGCGCCTCCGAACCCAGCCTGGCATCGACGGATCGTGTCGCCTATCAGGGTGTCAACATGGATCTCTCCCTGGGCATCTTTACCGTCAATCTGGACGGCTCCAACACCTCACAACTCACCAGTTCGGGAGCGCAACCGTCTATCACTCCCGATGGAACTCTGATCGCTTATACTCGAGAAGATGGTATATGGCTGGCCTACCCCTGAAATCTCACAAAAACATCAGTCCTCTCTTGAGTTGCCTGGCTCTGCTCATTGTTTTGGCGGCGCTTCCAGGCCGTGCAGCCGACAAACCACCAACCGCTCATTGGATTTTTTTTATCGATAAAACTGGTGTCAATGTCGAAGCCGCCGTTGCTGTTGATCCCCATGCTCTGGAACGACGGACGGTGAGAGGCGTGCGCGGCGCACAGGGCGATTTCGATCTACCCGTCTCCCCTCAGTACAGAGAAGCCGTTCTGTCTATCCCTGGGGTCACCCTGCGCGGTGAAAGCCGCTGGTTGAACGCCCTGAGCATAAACGCTGATTTGGAATCTCTGAACAAAATCCGGGACCTGCCCTTCGTCCGCTCAACCCAACCCGTTGCTCAACTCTCCGGCAATGCCTATGAAGACGATATCTATACCCTTACTGAATTCCAACGTCAGAGTGTCAACGAGCGGTTGCTCGAGCCCGGACAGGCCTCCACCCAGCCGGATCCCGACGCACCTCAGTGGCGCATGGATCGCGCCTGGTATGGACCCTCACTGAATCAGGTACGCCAGGCCAACGCCCTCGAGGCACACTATCGCGGCAACCACGGAGCTGGAGTGCGCATTGCGGTACTCGACGGAGGCTACGCTTTGGATCACGAAGCCTTCCAGCACCTCGACGTGATCGCCCAGTACGATTTTATCAATAACGATGACAATCCCGACTACGATCCCTCTCAGGACGTACCGGGACAGCCGGGCCATGGCACGGGTTGCATGTCGGTCATCGGAGGCTATTTACCGGGCAACCTGATCGGCATCGCGCACGAAGCAAGTTTCATCCTCTGTAAGACCGAGCACGTCCCTACGGAAACTGTCGTCGAGGAGGACAACTGGGTGCGCGCCCTGGAGTGGTCGGAAGCGCTGGGAGCGGACGTACTCTCAAGTTCCCTGTCCTACAAGGATTGGTACACTCTGGCTGATTACGACGGAGTGACGCCCATAACCAGCCGGGCGGCTCAGATCGCTTTCGAATTGGGGATGGTGCTCTGCACGAGCGCGGGCAATGAAGGCCCGGGACAGATGACTCTGGGAGCCCCTACAGATGCGGAAGGGGTTCTGTCTATCGGTGCTTTGCGTCCTAATGGTGATCTGGCCGGATTCTCCTCGCGGGGGCCGACGTCCGATGGCCGCATCAAGCCCGATGTGTGCGCTCAGGGCGTCCGCGTTGCCGCGGTGCGGCCCCGGACCTGGAACCGCTATGCCTTCTGGAACGGGACCTCGCTCTCCTGCCCGGTCGTGGCGGGGTGCATGGCGCTGCTCCTCGCCGAGCATCCCGATTGGTCGCCCGCCAAGGTTTATGAAGCCGCCAGGGAGACGGCCTCCCGCGCTAATCGACCCGATAACGATTGGGGTTGGGGCTTGATCGACCTCGAAGAAGCTATCTACTATCCCTCTATCTCCGGCTGGATTCTGAATGCCGATGGCAGAGGACTCCCCGGCATCGAGCTACGTCTCTTCGGCGAAGTTGAAACATTAACGGTTATGACCAATGAGGACGGATTCTACCGATTCCCGAATCTGGAGTGGGGAACGGTCCGCTTGCAGGTTATCTGGGAGGATGGAACCATGTCAGCGTACCGCACGCTCGAGGTACCGCCCTCTGAAGGGGCTGATTTCGTGGAGGATGGGAATTAGGATCAGCAGGATGGAGCCGTGCTTTGGGGCAGCGAATGCGTTGCCCCGTTTTTTATTTCTGTTTCCTGGACTTTCTTTTCTTCCACCAGGCTTCGAGTCTCTCCTTGATCGCTTTCTCGTGCCCCTGTTCCGTGGGAC
>JALGZU010000273.1 GCA_025774735.1 candidate division LCP-89 bacterium
TAATTCGGGCGTGCCGTCGTTTTGGTAGTAGTATATCTTGCCGTATTTGTTGCCTACAAAAAGATCGAAGTCGTTATCTGCGTCAATATCGACGAAACAGGGACTGGCGGAAAGTCCCACATCGATGCTTCCCAATTGAGTGGTTTCTAAGGAAAATGAAAAAGAATCAGGTGTGCCAATGTTCAAATAGTAATCTATCATACCCTGATAGTTACCGATGGTAAGGTCGAGGTCACTATCCGCATCGAGATCAACCAGGTAAGGAAAATCCCATCCAAACGTTTGTATCCCAGCAAGGCTATCTGATATGTGCATAAATGAAGGTTGTCCGGGCGTTCCCTGGTTTTCCCAATAATGGATTAGTCCAACGCCATCGCCGGAAAACAGATCCAAGTCCCCATCAGCATCTATATCGGCGAATGCCGGATCCATTCTTCCGTAATATCCTTCAACATTTATTCCTTGAAATTGCAGATCATCTAACAAAAATGAACAGTTTTGGGGATTGCCAGTGTTCTGAAAAAAGTGCAAGTAATAACCGGACATTCCTATAAATAAATCCAAGTCCCCATCTGCATCAATATCGCATAAGCCTGGCATCGCCTGACTGTATCCGCCTAACCATGGTACAGGCAAAACGTATGCTTCAACCTCCAGAGGGATGCTGTCCCATTCCTGCTCAAACTCAAAGTCCTGGGCAAGGGCCAGAACCGGCAACACCAGAACGATAAACAAATGCCTCATTACAGATCCCCAAAAACTATCCCACCTTAAAATATACACCCAAATTCCGGCAAAATCAAGCAAAAAGATCCGGGCAACCAAATATTTTTGAGAATCTCCGCCTTTCAAAAAATCTCAAAAAAACCGTACTTACCCCTTGACAAGTGCACATTTGTTTAGTATATTATAGGTGAACAAATTTTCAGTATAATCTGTAATGTCATTGCGAGGAATCCGCCGAAGGTGGATGACGAAGCAATCTCATCTTTTTCGGTAATTGTCATCCCTGCGGACGCAGGGATCCAGCGAAGTTAAGTACATCGAGAAAATCATTCCATTCAGAATTTGTCTGCTCGGTCAGTCGTAGAGCGGGGATTCTTCCCCCGCCTATAGTGGCCAATTCCGTGTTCTGTCAGGTCTTGCTGAGAGTGGCCGGGACAGCTCGATGTTCCGGTCATAGTGATGTAAAATGCACCGATCCATCGTCTTCGTACAGGTTCCGGCCTTCTCCATAGCGGTGGAGAGGGCCTGCCGGCCCGGGCTGATCGGCCGGCCGCTGGTGGTGGCTCCGCCCGGTTCGGCGCGCGCCCTGGTGCAGGTCGTCTCGGACGAAGCCCGCCGGGCGGGCATCCGCGCCGGCATGAGGCTGAACGAGGCGCTCAAACTCTGCCGGGACGTGACGCTGCTCTACCCCAATCCGCCGCTCTACGCCCGCGCCGAAGCCGCCGTCCTTAAGGTGCTGGACCGGTACACCCCCTGCGTGGAACCCGGGCGGGACGGTTCCGCCTACCTGGACGTGACCTCCACCGTGCGCCTCTTCGGCGGCGCCCGTGACATCGCCTGGAAAGCGGAAAAGGAGATCCGCGACGAGTTGAAATTGTTCCCCTCGGCCGGGCTGGCCGCGAACAAGCTGGTCAGCGGCGTGGCGGGCAGACAGTCTCCCCCGTGCGAGTTCCTGGAAGTACTCGCCGGGAAAGAGCGGCCCTTCTTAGCTCCCTTGAAGGTGCAGGTCCTGCCCGCCGTCGACCGGCCGACCTTTTTCAAGCTGCGCGAGCTGAATTTCCGCATCGTGCAGCAATTGAACGATGTCTCCACGGCTCACCTGGAGCTGGCTCTGGGGCGGCGGGGTCTGCTCCTGCGCCGCCAGGCCGAAGGCCAGGATTACAGCCCCGTGCAGCCGCCGTCGGCCATCCCGCACGTCACCCGCCGCACGGAGCTTGCCGAGGACAGCAACGACGTCGACATCCTGAAGTCCGAACTCTTCCGCCTGGTCGAAGAGAGCCTGACGGAGTTGCGGCAACGGGGGCGGTCCGCCCGCTCTCTGCAGATCGACCTGCTCTATTCCGACCTGAAGAGCGCCCGAGGAGTGCGTAAGTTGAGGCGGTACGCCAACCAGCTCTCCGGCTGGCGCGGTGAGGCGGAAGCGCTCTTTTTGCAGATTCTCACGCGCCGCATCCGGGTGCGCGCCCTCGAGGTGCGCTTCGAGGATTTCGCCGCCGATCCCGGTGCGCAATTGGGGTTATTCACCGATCCCGTTCAGGCGAAGGAGATCCACCTTTCCGGCGCGCTGGACAGCCTGAGAGAGAGATTTGGTAAGACCGCGGTGCACTACGCGAGGGCGGGGTGATGTTCGTCCATCTGAACCTCCATTCTCACTATTCCCTGATGCGGGGGACAGCCTCGCCGGAGGAGTTCTGCGAAGCGGTCAAGGCGCAGGGCGGCGATACCATCGCCCTGACCGACACGAACGGCCTCTACGGGCTTGTGCTCTTCGTCGAAGCGGCGAGGGATCACGGGTTGCGGCCCATCGTAGGAGCCGAAATCCGCACGGACGCCGAGAGCGCCGTGGCGCTGGTGAAGAACCGGGAGGGGTACGTCAACCTCTGCCGCATCCTGACCGACCGCCATTTAGACGAGAATTTCGACCTGACGGAAGCCCTGCTGGCGGGATCGTACGGCCTGGCGATACTGACCGCGTCGCAGAGCTTGCTGGGACGGCTGGTCAACCGGGTGGAAGACCTCTACGGGGAGCTCGTGCCGGGACCGGGCGTCAACGAGGTTCTGACCTTCTGCCGCAAGCATCACGTTCCGCCGGTCGCCACGAACCGGGTGCATTTCATCGACCAACGGGATTACCCTCTGCACCACCTGCTGCGCGCCATCGATTTGAATACGACGCGCTCCCGCCTGGCGGATAACCAGCTGGAATCGCCGGACGCATACCTGAAAACTCCGCAGGAGATGGCGGACGCCTTCTTCTTCTGCCCAGAGGCGGTCGAGAACAGCCGCCGCGTCGCCGACAAGTGCCGCTTTCAACCGGATTTCAGCCTCCTCTTTCCGCAGTACAACGGGCTATCCCCCGAAGAGACATTTACACACCTGCGAAGGGAAGCCTACCGCGGCGCGGAAAAGCGCTACGGCGAGATCACCGACCCAATCAAATCCCGCCTGGAACACGAACTGGAGCTGATCGAGGAGAAGAACTTCGCCTCGATCTTCCTGGTGGTGCAGGACGTCGTCAGACAGTCGCCTCGCACCTGCGGGCGGGGATCGGCGGCGGCCAGCATCGTCTCCTACTGCCTGGAGATCACCCACGTCGATCCCATCCGGCACAACCTCTACTTCGAGCGCTTTTTGAATCCGGGCCGCAAGGACCCGCCCGACATCGACGTGGATTTCGCCTGGGACGAACGGGACGACATCCTTGCTTACGTCTTCAGCAAGTACGGCGCCAGCCGCACCGCCATGATCTCCAACCACGTCACCTTCCAGAAGAAAGCGGCCATCCACGAAGCGGCCAAGGTGTACGGCCTGCCCGAAGCGGAGATCACCGCGGTGACCAAGAAGCTGTCGGGGTATTACTTCACCCAGGTCGAAGAGATCGAGAAGCACCCGGCGCTGCGCTACCACGATTTTTCACCTCCCTGGCCGGAGATCCTGCAGCTGGCCGAACGGCTGGAAGGCATCCCCCGTCACCTGTCCGTGCACTGTGGCGGGGTGGTCATCACGCCGGAGGCAGCCTCGAATTACGTCCCCATGCAGCGGGCGGTCAAGGAGGTCAACATCATCCACTGGGAGAAGGACCAGGCCGAAGACGCCGGACTGGTGAAGATCGATCTTCTGGGCAACCGCTCCCTGGCGGTGATCCGCGACGCGCTGGAGATGGTCGAAGAGAACTACGGGCTGTCTATCGATTACGCCCGCTGGAATCCCATCGACGATCCCGACACCCGGGCGATGATCGCCAGAGGCGACACCATGGGGGTCTTTTACGTCGAATCGCCCGCAACGCGGCTCCTGCAGAAGAAGGCGCAGGTCGGCGATTTCGAGCACCTGGTCATTCACAGCTCCATCATCCGCCCGGCGGCCAATCCCTTCATTCACGATTACCTTGAACGGCTGAAAGGGAAACCTTACGAACCGCTGCATCCGCTTCTGAACGATCTTCTGGACGAGACCTTCGGCATCATGGTTTACCAAGAGGATGTCTCCAAAGTCGCCATGCGCCTGGCCGGATTCGACTCTTCAGAAGCCGACGAACTGCGCAAGATCCTGTCCAAAAAGCACAAGCAGAAGCGGCTGGCAGATCTGCAGAAGAAGTTCGTCCAGGGGGCGCTGAACCGCGGGGTCGACCAGGAATCCATCCGTAAGATCTGGGAGATGATCCTGAGCTTTTCGGGCT
>JALGZU010000274.1 GCA_025774735.1 candidate division LCP-89 bacterium
GTTCTGCAGACCCCAGGTGCCGTCAACGGAGGTCAGGTTCAACGGAGTGCGCGGTGCGTGGCTGTGATCCACCAGGGCGCGCGGCCAGGCCGTATCGATCCAACCCGGATCAGCGCGATCCATCAGACCCGCCGTACGCAGCTGGCTGAATCCCGCGCCGATAAACAGGACCAGAGCGGCCAGCGCCAGGGTTACAACACCCCCCCCTGAAAACATCCACCCGAACAGTGCGCAGAACAGGAAGATCCATCCGAGGATTTTCAGCAGCCGGGGCGGCTGCCTGACGTCCGAAAGCAGATAAGAGAATATCTTCGTGGCGAAATCGCCCGACCTCACCAGGGCGCCGTTCTGCAGCGTGGAGGTATCCCCGAAGACCAGCACCTTGCCCGCGCTCTGGCGCGCTTCTGCGACCAGCGCCATGTTTCCGAGTCTCTCCCCCACCCGGTACCTGTAATCACCTAAGAAACCGTCCCGGACGTTCTTCTCGTTGCCGACGTCGGAAAATCCGTCACGCCCTACGATGAGGGGTTTGCCCGGGGGCGATACCGCCAGTGAAGCTCCCACCCAGATCTGGGTAATACCGGGGCGGTCGCCGCCCTGCCGCTCCAGCCCTAATCCGGTCGTCAGCGGATGCGGAGCGGTCACCAGGGATCCCGCCCAACCCGTGCGTTTCGGTTTGGCGGAATCGAAGTTCAATTCAATGCCGTAAGGAGCCAGCAACCGGTTGGACGGATCGCGCAGGTTGGCCATGCCGGTGTGATCCCCCAGGAGCAGTAGCGAGCCACCCTCTTCGACGAACCTCTGCAGCGCGCCCGCCTCGGCATCGTCCATGGGATCTTTCAAATTGACCACCACCACAACCCCGGCCCGGTCCAGGATCTCCATGCTGAGAGAATCTTCCAAACTCACGTTGAACCCGCGCCAGCGCAGGTATTCGGGCACCAGCCCGAACATACCACTGGATCCGCGCCCATAGATACCGTAAACGGGCAAATTCCAGTTCAAATATCCTTTGTTGTAGAAGACGACCTCGCGTTCCATCCGCGGGGTTCCGACCGAAGGCGGCCAGCCCACCAGGATGGCGCCGGTCAGCGCCAATGCCGGCACAATGACGGCGCCCCGTTTCCGGACAACCTTCCGGCGCGGGGGGTCGAAAAGAGCCCAGGCGAGCAGGACGAGGGCGATTAAAACCAGTAAAGCCCACTGCAGATTGAAGGCGTCGTGGATCAGGTGAACGCCGTGGCGGTGCAGGAAACTGCTCAGGGGCTGCAGGATCCACCAGAAAGCCAGCAGCGCCAGCAGCAGTCCCGCCGATGCGATCAGGGGCGCAAGGAAACGGCGTCCTGTCAGCATTGCCGCCAGCGGAAAACAGAGACCCAACGCCAAGAGTGGTACGCCGCCGGCAGCCGAAGAGAGGTTTGATTCGGTTAAGCCCGCCGCCAGGGAGGCGGTAAACTCATCCAGCCCCACCCAGAGTCCCGGGGAGTTCGCCCAGATCCAGCCTCCCAGAGCCGCCAGCCAGGCGGCGCCCATCCAGCGCCGGCCCCAGGCGCCTCCGGCCCAGGGCAGCAATCCCAAAAGCCAGAGCCCTTCGGGGCGGTGTACCGCGCCGATTGGATTGAAGAGCAGGAGAGCGCTGAGAAACGTCCACAGCAGCTTTTTCGAATCGACTGACAGGTAGACCACCAGCAGCCACAGCATCCCCCCCATCGCCCGCGAGAACGCCGGAGTCAGGTAGCCCACCTGGCACCAGAGAAGCGCCAGAGCGATGAAACCGAGCGGCGCGGTCAGAATAAAATGGCGGCCTGAAGAAGCCGCCTCTTTCGAGATCGGGGACAGTTTCAAATCGACGTCTCCTCGGAACGGTCGTCGCCGGGAAAGAGGGATTCGGGACGGGGAAGATCTTCTCTCTCCACGGCGTGTTTCCGCGACTTCGCTTCTTCTTTGTCGATCAGGTGCAACTGCCGGGCCGTCTTTTCTAACTGATCCAGGCGCCGGTTGACTTCGCGCAAGAGCACGTGCAGCTCGTTGGCCATCACCAGCTGCGTCTGGCGGATGGCTTCCAGCGAGTGGCGGAAGGATTTCGATCCCATCGGTTCGTCGGCCGACTCCTCGGCGCCAAAGCGCTCTTCCAATACCCCTTTGACGTCGAACCAGGATGCCCGCCGCTCCTTCATCTCCTTGATCACCAGAAACACGTCGACGGCTTCAGCTTTCAAGCCGCGCCCACCGCCGGGCGGCGCGTAGGGGTTCAGGTAAGCGGCGAATTCGGCGCGGTAGCGCGCCACCGTGCTGGAAGAAACCTCCACCCGGTTGGCGATTTCAGCCGTGCTGAGGTATGTAGAATCCATGGAAATCTCCTTCCCGAAAGACCCAAAAGTTCCTCTCCACGGGGGAATATACACACAATTTTAAACAAATGCAACCGAAATTGACGCTTAATAAATTTTTGTGCACAACCGAATTCGCTTGACTTTTCCATATTTACAGGCTATATTATTATTGACGCCTTTTCGTCTCTCCTCTAACTTGGAGGCCCACCATGAGAACCACAATTTGCTCTCTACTCCTTTTCACCCTCCTGGCTGCCCCCGCTTTTGCCTTGAATCCCATGACCCTGGTGGGTGACTACGCGGGTGAAGGCTCTTATAACTACTTTGGCCATGCGCTGACTGCCGGTGACTTTGATGACGACGGCATGGAGGAGTTCGTCATAGGCGCTTACGGCTGGAACAACAACACCGGCAAGAACTACTTCTACCAGTACGACGGCGGCTGGCCTGCAGAACCTTATATGACAGTACAAGGGGCACAGGAATATGAATCCTACGGCTATTCGACCGCGAATCTTGGTGATATAAACGATGACGGTTTGCCAGATTTGGGGATACCTATATGGGGCTTCGGCCCACTTTATATAGGAGGTTTGGATTTATTCTTTGGATCCGTTGATTTTGATACAATCCCTGACTGGTCAATGTCCGCAGGAGATTCAATAATTTATTATGGTAGTAGTTTAGATAGTTGCGGGGATGTTAACGTCGACGGGTGGAATGACTTTGTAATGCACATCGAATTCCGCAATATATATCCACAACTCCATACTATATATTTTGGTGGGGAAGTCCTAGATACCATCCCGGACTGGACAATGTATTCAGAATACTGGAATATTTCAGGTACTGGAGACGTAAATAATGATGATTATGCCGATATTTTAACTCTTGATCTCAATAATAATCCTCCTATGCTATACTTCGGTGGCATTTCCATGGATACTATACCAGATCTTGTCTTTTATGATTATGCTTTTCAGGGACTTGGTAAAGGTGTCGGTGATGTAAACGGTGACGGCTATCCGGACATCTGCGCTTCCATGTTTCTACCTGATACAACAGGCATTCACGGCGTCATTTATTTTGGGGGACCCGATTTCGATGCAGAGCCTGATTTCTGGCTTCTGGACGAATGGAGTGATCCTCAACCGCCGCTTTACAGTATCGGCAGCGGTGACTTCAACGGAGATGGAATCAACGATATCGTCAGCGGCACCGGTCACCCGGGGTACGGCAGAGTGGTTTACATCTACTTAGGTGGCCCCTGGTTTAACGGTATCCCGGACGCCCTGGTAACCGGAGGTTCCGGTATATTCAATTTTGGTGACAACGTCGCTTCTGGTGACATTGACGGCGACGGCTGCGATGAACTGCTGGTAACCTCTTCCAATGGTTACAGTTTCAACACCGGCAGGGTGCGTCTTTTCACAGGGCCTGAAGAGTGGATAGATTTCGGAGCCGGAGTGGAACCAGGTGAAATTTCCCATCACCCCGGTTGGTTTCAATTGGATCAGAACTACCCCAACCCCTTCAACGCTACAACTACTATTCACTTTGAACTGGGAAAGGCTTCTGTAATCTCCCTGACGATCTATGATTTGCAAGGAGAAAAAGTCAAGGAACTGATCAAGTCGAAAGAGATGATTCCCGGAGGTTACAACGTCAGTTGGACGGGTGCTAATAAATATAATCAACCGGTGTCGTCCGGCATTTACTTATTAGAAATGCGGGTGGATCAATACTTAGAAATTCGTAAGATGGCTCTGTTGCGTTAGCGGCGATTCTCCTTTTCACCCATCTCACTGTCATTCCTGCGTCCGCAGGAATCCAGGGAAGCAAGGGACGCGCCTGGGTGTTCGCCCTTTTTCTCCCCCGCCCTTTAACATGTCATTGCGAGCCCTAAAGGGCGAAGCAATCTCATTTCTTCTGCTAATCCCCCCTAAAAAAAATCACTTTCACAACTTTCCCCACATTCCCCTTGACTTTTACACATTTGTGCAGTATTATTATGGTGAAAATTTGTTCATCTAAGGGGGATTTTCAATTCCCGGGAGGTCAACATGGCT
>JALGZU010000016.1 GCA_025774735.1 candidate division LCP-89 bacterium
GATACGGTCATGGCGCTTGCATACGGTGACCAGTGGACCAACATGCTGCAGCCGTTCTGGGCGCTGCCGCTGCTGGCCATCACCGGTCTGCAAGCCAGACAGATCATCGGTTATACGGCAGCGTTGATGCTGTTGGTACTACCTCTGATAGTGCTGGGATTGCTGGTGCTGTAACCAGCCTTTTTATAACAATTTTAAGAAAGAAGAAGGAGATTTCATGAACAAGGTACTAACATCTGCGGAGGAAGCCCTCAAGCTGGTCGGAATCCGCGATGGGGACATCATCATGCTCGGAGGCTTCGGTCTGTGCGGCATTCCTGAGAATCTGATCGAGGCGCTGCGTCAGAGTGGGGTGAAGGACATCACCTGTATCTCGAACAATGCCGGAGTGGACGATTTCGGTCTCGGACGGCTTCTGGATACGCGCCAGATCAGAAAAATGGTCTCGACTTATGTCGGTGAAAATGCCATTTTCGAACGGCAATTCCTAGAGGGGGAGCTGGAGGTCGAATTTGTACCCCAGGGGACTTTTTCCGAACGCTTGCGGGCAGGTGGCGCAGGCATCCCGGCCTTCTACACCCCGACCGGCGTGGGCACGCCCATCGCCGAGGGCAAGGAGACCAAGGAATTCGATGGGAAGACTTATCTCATGGAACGATGGCTCCGGGCGCGCCTGGCCTTCGTGAAAGCCTACAAGGGAGACCGCCACGGCAACCTGATCTACCGGAAGACCGCCCGGAATTTCAATCCTATGATGGCGACGGCGGCGGAGATCACCATCGCCGAGGTCGAACACCTGGTCGAACCGGGAGACCTCGATCCGGAAGCGATCGTGACGCCCGGCATCGTCGTGCAGTATATTTTCGAGGGTAAAAACTACGAGAAACGCATCGAACAACGCACCGTTCGCCCCAAACCGTAATCAGCCGAAAACGGAGTACGATAATGGCAGAGTTAAAACCACGCGAAATCATAATCCGCCGGGCTGCGCAGGAGCTCCATGACGGATTTTACGTTAATCTGGGCATCGGGATGCCCACCCTGGTATCGAATTACATTCCCGAGGGTATGGACGTCTTCATGCAGACCGAGAACGGTATGATGGGGTACGGACCCTTTCCTTACGAGGGTGAGGAGGATGCCGACCTGATCAACGCTGGCAAGCAGACAGTGACTGAACTGCCCGGCGCTTCATATTTCTCCTCTGCGGAATCCTTCGCCATGATTCGTGGCGGTCATGTGGACCTCACCATCCTCGGCGCCATGCAGGTCGCTAAAAACGGCGATCTGGCCAACTGGATGATCCCGGGCGCCATGGTGAAGGGGATGGGTGGCGCCATGGATCTCGTTGCCGGTGCCAAGAAGGTGGTGGTGACCATGATGCACGCCGCCAAGGACGGTTCGCCGAAGATCATGAACCGCTGCAACCTGCCCCTGACGGGAGTGGGTGTCGTCGATTTGATCATCTCCGAATTGTGTGTCATCGATGTCAAAAAACCGGACGGCCTGGTCCTTCTGGAACTGGCTCCCGGAGTGACCGTGGATGATGTCCGCAAGGTCACCGAAGCTGATTTCGAAGTGGGTGATGTGAAGGAGATGGCGATATAGCCGCTTATTGCGGTGATGACTGCAATATAATAGATCAAGATAGAGGAATAGGTCATGTTTCTGACTGACGAACAAGAACTATTACAGCAGACCGTACGGGATTTCGCACAGAACGAGTTGAAGCCTCGAGCAGCCAAATTCGATCAACAGGAATTCATCGACGAGGATATCATAAAGAGCATGGGCGAACTCGGCCTGCTGGGAATCTGTTTCCCCGAAGAGTACGAGGGAGCCGGTATGGATACGGTCTGTTACGCCATCGCCGTCGAAGAGATCAGCCGGGTCTGCGCTTCGACCGGGATCACCCTGGCGGCACATATATCGCTGGGGACGAATCCGATACATCTCTTCGGCACAGAGGAACAGAAGCAGAAGTGGCTCCCCAAGCTCTGTTCCGGAGAGGAGCTGGGATCATTCGGTCTGACCGAACCCAATGCCGGATCCGATGCCGGCGGGACCGAGACGACCGCCGAGAAGGTGGGGGATGAGTGGGTGCTGAACGGCAGCAAGATGTTCATCACCAACGGCGGACTGGCCTGGACCAGCGTCAACACGGCAATGACCGATAAATCCAAGGGAATCAAGGGGATATCGGCTTTCGTTGTCGAGCGCGATACACCTGGTTTCAGCGTTGGCAAGAAGATCGAAAAAATGGGCATCCGGGGAAGTAATACCACCGAACTGATCTTCGAGGACTGCCACATTCCCGCAGATAACCTCCTGGGAAAACTGAATGAAGGATTCAGACAGTTCATGATCATCCTGGACGGTGGTCGGATCAGTATCGGCGCCATGGCGCTCGGAATCGCCCAGGGAGCTTTCGATGAAGCCCTGCGGTACAGCAAGGAGCGGGAACAGTTCGACAAGCCCATCAGTGCCAATCAGGCGATCCAGTTCATGCTGGCCGACATGGCCACTGAAATCGAAGCCGCCCGGCATCTCGTCTACCATGCATCCCGCCTGAAGGACGCCGGGAAGAGCTACTCGAAACAGTCTGCCATGTGCAAGATGTACGCGTCCGAAGTGGCCACACGCACTTGCATCAAAGCAATACAGATCCACGGCGGCTACGGGTACACCCGGGAATATCCGGTCGAACGGATGTTCCGGGATACCAAGGTTACAGAAATTGGTGAAGGGACGTCCGAAATCCAGCGCATCGTGATTGCACGCAACCTGCTCAGTGATTGAGGAGAACGAGAGTCAACCGGTTAATGAGGAGAAGATGAAGATAGGAACCTTCGAAATCAACGTTTTGCACGATGGTTTCTTCAGACTTGATGGCGGGGCTATGTTCGGAGTGGTACCCAAGACGATCTGGGATCGTCTGGAGCCTGCCGATGATCGAAACCGCATCCTGCTGGGCTCGAATCCCACCCTGGTTCGAACCGGCGAGCACACCGTTCTGATCGATACCGGGGTCGGTGATAAGTATGATCCCAGGGGATTGGAGCATTATGAGATAGAACTTCCGCGCTTTCTTATGGCGGAATTCAGGCGGCTTGAAGTGGACCCGAACAGTGTTGATTTCGTTATCAACACCCATCTGCATTTCGATCACGTCGGGGGCAACACTTACCGCGATTCGGAAGGGACGATCAAACCTACCTTTCCGAACGCCCAGTACGTCATCCAGAAGACCGAATATGAAGACGCCATGGCTACGGGACCGCGCACGAAGGCGAGCTATAATCCGGATGATATCGTTCCCCTGCAGGAATCCGGTCAGATCAACCTGATTGACGGTGATGCAGAAGTTGTGCCCGGCATCAAGGTCAGGGTGACGGGGGGGCATACGCGGTCGCATTCCATCGTGGAGATCGAGTCGGAAGGCGAAAAAGCCCTCTTCCTGGCCGATCTGATTCCGACTTCATCGCATATCAAGGCTCCTTACGTAATGGGCTATGATCTCTATCCGGCGGATACGGTCGATTTCAAGGAGAAGCTCTTGAAGGAAGCTGCGGAGGGGAACTACCTGCTGATCTTCGAGCATTCACCCCGTGCCAAAGCGGGCCGGGTGTTCCTCGAGGGGGATGCCATCAATTTCAGCCCGGAACCATTCGATTAACAAAATCCGGAGAGAATAAATATAGATAGAGGAGGAAATATGGCAAACTTACGTGATGTCGTCATCGTTGGTGCGGCGCGCACGCCCATCGGATGCTTTTTAGGCAGCTTATCGACCGTTCCCGCGCCGAGACTGGGTGCCGTGGCCATCAAAGCCGCGCTCGAACGAGCCGGAGTAAATCCTGAACAGTTGGATGAAGTGATCATGGGATGCGTTCTCGCAGCCGGAGTCGGCCAGGCGCCGGCTCGCCAGGCTATGATTTACGCCGGGATTCCCAGGTCTGTCGGCGCTATGACCATCAACAAAGTCTGCGGTTCCGGGTTGAAATCCGTCATGCTGGGTGCACAGTCCATCCAGTGCGGGGATGCCGACCTGGTTGTGGCTGGAGGCATGGAGAACATGAGCCTGGTGCCGTTCTATTCGTTGAATGGTCGCACCGGCTTGCGCATGGGGCACGCTCAGCTGACCGACGGGATGATCTACGACGGGCTCTGGGACGTCTACAACAATTTCCACATGGGCAACGCTGCAGAGATGTGTGCGCAGGAATACAGTATCACCCGGGAGGACCAGGACGGTTATGCTGGGAAATCGTACATGCGCGCTCAGGCTGCCATCAGTGACGGAAAGTTCAAGGATGAGATCGTGCCGGTGGAAATTGTCGGAAGAAAAGGCGATGTGACCGTTGTTGACGAAGATGAGGAGCCGGGTAAAGGCGATCCTGCCAAATTTTCCAAGCTGAGATCGGCCTTCATGAGAGATGGTACCGTCACGGCGGCGAACGCCTCCTCCATCAACGACGGGGCAGCTGCAGTGGTATTGGCTTCCGCAGAGAAAGCCAAGGAACTGGGCCTGAAGCCACTGGCGAGATTTGTAGATCACGCGACGGCCAGCAAGGATCCCGAATGGTTCACGACGGCGCCGACCGATGCCATCAACAAACTGTTAGGCAAGGTAAACCTGACCACCAAAGATATCGACATCTACGAGATCAATGAAGCGTTCTCGGTGGTTGCCGTCGCCAACAACCAGTTGCTCGACCTCGATACCTCCAGGGTGAACGTCAACGGCGGAGCGGTGGCGTTGGGGCATCCCATCGGAGCTTCGGGTACCCGCATCCTGGTCACGATGCTTTATGCTATGGCCGAGCGCAATAGCAAGCGCGGCATAGCCTCGCTCTGCATCGGTGGCGGTGAAGCTGTCGCCGCTCTGTTCGAGAGATAGCCGGTCACATGAAACGCGGTGCTGACCCACCGCCTCACCAGATTGTTATCAATTCATTTTAATAAACCGAGTGCGGGGATCGCCTAGTGCGTTATCCGCTGCTGGAGGATCACATGATAGACATAAAGAAGATAGCCATAATCGGCGCTGGAACGATGGGCAACGGGATCGCTCATGTCGCCTCGCAAGCCGGCTTCGAGGTTGTTCTCATCGATGAGAAACCGGAAGCTCTGGAGGGAGCGCGCCAGACCATCGAGAAGAACATGGCCAGGCAGGTTCAGAAGAGAGCTGTCCCCGAATACCGCGTGATTGATGGTCTGAAAAATATCGCCTACGCGACGGATTGGGACGCCATACCCAGCGCCGATCTCGTGGTCGAAGCGGTGTTCGAGGATACCGAGTTGAAGAAGAAAATCTTCACCCAGCTGGAGAAAACCGCCAAAGAGGGTGCGATCCTGGCGAGTAACACATCCTCCATCTCCATCGCTGAGATCGCCTCCGTGACGGGACGGGCGGATAAAGTCATCGGGATGCATTTTATGAACCCGGTGCCGATGATGAAACTGGTCGAGATTATCTGCGGACCCGAGACTTCCGACGAAACCTATAACATCATCGAGAAACTCAGCCGCAAAATGGGCAAGACGCCTGCCAAATCGCAGGATTCGCCCGGTTTTATCGCCAACCGCATCCTGTTGCCCATGATCAACGAGGCGATCCACTGCCTTGAAGAGGGGGTGGGGACCAAGGAGGATATTGACACCGTCATGAAGTTAGGAATGGCCCATCCCATGGGGCCGTTGGCGCTGGCCGACCTGATCGGTCTTGACGTCTGCCTCTCCATCATGGAGGTTCTCTACGATGGATTCAAGGATGAGAAATACCGCCCCTGCAAAACCCTGGAGAAACTGGTGGCCGAAGGTAACCTAGGCCGCAAGACCGGTAAAGGTTTCTACGAGTACTAGGATGCAGATCTTGAAGAGTTGTAAGAACGCGTAATTGAATAGTGAGAATCCCATGGACTTGAAATATACTGAAGAACACGAACTGATCCGCAGCACGGCACGGGAATTCGCCCGCGAAAAGCTCCTGCCCGGAGTTGCCGAGCGGGATAAAACAATGACCTACCCGGCGGAACAAATCCAGGAACTCGCCGAACTGGGCTTCTTCGGGATATTTTTCCCGGAGAAGTACGGCGGCGCCGGTCTGGATTCCATCAGCTACTGCATCGCCATCGAGGAACTTTCCAAGGTGGATGCCTCTGCCGGGGTGGTCATCTCGGTGACGAATTCGCTTGCGGCTTACCCGATCGACAAGTTTGGCACGGAAGAACAGAAACAGAAATTCCTCGCGCCACTGGTGTCTGGTGAGAAGCTGGGCGGATTCTGTCTCACGGAACCCGGCGCGGGTTCAGATGCCGGTGCACAGACCACGACGGCGGTATTAGACGGCGATCATTACATTGTGAACGGCGCAAAACACTTCGTCACGTCGGGCAAAAACGGCGATATATTTGTCGTTACAGTCATGACGGACAAGTCGAAAGGACTGAAAGGATCGTCATCGCTGGTAATCGAGCAGGGGATCCCGGGTATGACCGTGCAGCCTGCGGAGCACAAACTCGGCATCCGCGGCAGCGATACCCACGCGATTACCTTCGAGGATTGCCGGGTGCCGGTTGCCAACCGGCTCGGGGAAGAGGGAGACGGCTTCAAAGTCGCTATGACCGCCCTCGATTCGGGGCGCATGGGGATCGCTGCGCAGGCGCTGGGAATTGCGCAGGGCTCCATGGATGCCGCCTTGCAGTATGCCCACGAACGCCAGCAGTTCGGAAAATTCCTGAAAGATTTCCAGGCGATCCAGTTCAAGCTGGCGGACATGGAGACCCGCATCCATGCCTCCCGGATGCTACTCTACCAGTCCGCCTTGAAGAAGGATGCCGGCGAGCGCTTCACCAAGGAAGTCGCCATGGCCAAGGTGTACTGCTCCGAAACGGCCATGTGGGCGGCCACCGAAGCGGTGCAGATCCTGGGCGGTTACGGCTACACCACCGAGTATCCCGTGGAACGCTTCATGCGCGACGCTAAGATCACCGAGATATACGAGGGCACCAGCGAGGTGCAGCGCATCGTTATCGCCGCCAATCTTCTGGCCGAGTGGGCCAAAACGCATGGATAGAGATATCCTGCGGATATTTCAGAGATATTCCTTGCTTAATTAAATGAATCCTTCAAGCCGATCTCTGTCCATGCCGCCGTTTCGAGCCATGCAGATTCTGGCCGAGACTCGCCGACTGGAAGCAGAGGGACGCGACATCGTGCACATGGAATTGGGCGAACCCGATTTCAAAACGCCTCGGCATGTCATCGAAGCGGGTTTCCGCGCCGCACAGGAAGGATTCACGTCGTACACTCCGGCAGAAGGTCTGCTGGAACTGCGCCAGGCGCTTTCCACTGTCTACGGGGAGCGGTATGGAATAGAGGTAGATCCGGATCGCTTTATCCTTACGGTCGGTTCATCACCGGGTTTGTGGATGGTGTTTTCTGCCATCCTCGAACAGGGTGATCGGGTACTGATGAGCGATCCGCACTATGCCTGCTATCCCAACGATGTACGCTATGTCGGCGGGGAACCGATCACGTACCCTGTGAACGCTGAAGACGGATTCCGTTTCGATCCGGTCAAAGCCTGGGAGAGCAGTGACGGGAAGTCGAAGGCGATTTTGATCAATTCGCCGTCAAACCCGACCGGCGCGGTTATCGATCACAAAGATATGAAGGAACTGGCAGACCTGCCGGTGCCGTACGTCATCTCCGATGAGATTTACCACGGCATTACCTACGGGACGGAAGCGCATTCCATGCTCGAATACCGGCATGACGCCTTCGTGTTGTCTGGATTTTCTAAGTACTATGCCATGACCGGCTGGCGTCTGGGGTGGATTATCTGCCCACTGGAATTCATCGAACCGTTGCGGCGGGTGCACCAGAACCTCTTCCTGTGCGCTTCATCCTTTGTTCAGATGGCGGGCATCACCGCGTTGACCGGCCCGCAGGAGGAATATGCGAAGATGGTCGAAACCTATGACAGCCGCCGGATCTATATCCTCGGCGCGCTGCGGGATCTGGGATTCGGCGTTCCGGTGGAACCGAAGGGAGCTTTCTACATTCTGGCGGACGCGCGCCATCTCGGGAATTCGTCCGAAGAACTTTCCCACCGCCTTCTGACTGAAGCGGGAGTGGCCGCGGCACCCGGCATCGATTTCGGCCGGGGAGCCGAGGGTTTTCTGCGCTTCTGCTACGCGGCTTCGATTGAACGCATCGCCGAAGGGATGAAGCGAATCAAAGAATGGTTGTCCAGAAACTGAGACTAACGTTATAGAAGTGCCTGCCCGATGGGGTGTGGCACTGAGCATAAAATTGAGCTGGAGGAGTCAATGAATCCTGAAGACGAAAAAGGAAAAATCTGGTTCAGCGGCAAGTTCGTGGACTGGAAAGATGCCAATATCCACGTCATGTCGCACGTCATACATTACGGATCGTCGGTTTTTGAGGGTCTGCGCTGTTACAATACGGCCAACGGGCCGGCCACCTTCCGCTTGCGGGACCACGTACGACGCCTTTACGATTCGGCCAAGATCTACCGCATGGAAATACCCTTTCCCCAGCAGGAAATCTTCGATGCCTGTCAGGAAACCGTTCGGATTAACAACATGAAATCCGCCTACGTGCGGCCCATTGCCTTCCGTGGCTACAACACTCTCGGAGTCGATCCTGCGGGGATTCCCATCGAAGTCGTGATCGGCACGATGAGCTGGGGGAAGTATCTGGGAGACGAGGCCATCAACATCGGCGTGGACGTACGCATCTCCTCCTGGACTCGCATCGCCCCCAACACCTTCCCGGCTCTGGCCAAGTGCGGCGCCAACTACATGAATTCACAACTCATCAAGATGGAAGCCGCGGTGGACGGTTATATCGAGGGCATCGCCCTCGACGCCAGCGGTTACGTCAGCGAAGGCTCCGGCGAGAATATCTTCATCATCCGGGATGGGAAAATCATGACTCCGCCCCTGGGCGCTTCGGTTTTGCCGGGCATCACCCGAGATTCGGTGATTACCCTGGCGCATGAGATGGGCTATGAAGTGATCGAACAGCTCGTTCCCCGGGAAGCTCTCTACATCGCCGATGAGGTCTTCTTCACGGGATCGGCGGCGGAAGTCAGCCCCATCAAATCCATTGACAGGATTCCCATCGGGACAGGCAAGCGCGGCCCCATCACGGAAAAACTGCAGAGACGTTTCTTCGACATCATCGAAGGCAAGGCTGAGGACAAATACGGCTGGCTGACGTACGTATATAAATAACGCGACAGACCGCCACAGGCTGAAAGTTAGAATCCCATCGATGAAAACTCGCAGGGATGCGCGTGAATGGGCGATGCAGGTGCTCTATGCGCTGGAGTTTTCCGGTCATTCACTGGAGCAGGTCACAGAGCAACTTCATCCCCAGGACGCGCGCGAACCCCTTTTGAAATTTGCCCACGAGCTGGCCGACCGGACAGAACAGTTCCGGGAACCGCTCGATCAAGCCATCAAGGAACATGCGGACAAGTGGGACCTGGAACGCATCGCCCTCCTCGACCGCATCATCCTGCGCATGGCGATTTGTGAGATTTTGCATTTCTCCGACATACCCCCCCGAGTCAGCATTAACGAAGCCATTGAGATCGCCAAGAAGTATTCGACCGAGAAGAGCGACAAGTTCATCAACGGCATTCTCGATGCGGTTCTGCACCAGCATACCCTGGGGGGAGAGCACACCAGCAAGTCGAAAAAACACAAGAAGCAGTCTGAAGAGAAGGCGACGGATCGGAGTAGCTGATTGAAACTGGCATTTATATCCGACATCCACGGAAATCTCGAAGCACTGAACGTTGCTCTGGAGATCATCGAGGGTCAGGCGGTCGATGAGATCATCTGCCTGGGTGACGTCGTCGGCTACGGCGCCAATCCCTGTGAGTGCCTGGAACTGGTCCGGTTGAAAACGGATAAGATCATCCTGGGGAACCACGATGCCGCCGCGGTGGAAAAAACCGATCCCAACTATTTCAACGAGTTCGCCCGCGAGGCCGTTTTCTGGACGCAATCGGTGCTGTCCGAGGATCAGAAGACATTTTTGAAATCGCTGCCGCTGAGCCTCAAGATGGATGCCTTGCACCTGGTACACGGATCACCCGACGCCCCGGAACACTGGAATTATATCTTCTCACCCTACGACGCTATCAGGCAGTTCGCCCATATCGATGGGGACGTCTGCTTCGTGGGGCATTCGCACGTCTCGGGAGACTATTTCGAGGGTGATCCGGAGACGGGAAAGAGGGCCAAGCGCATCATCAACGTGGGCAGCGTAGGCCAGCCGCGGGATCACGACCCGCGTCTCTGCTTCGCCACCTATGAAACCGAATCTGATGAGGTAGAGTTCATTCGTGAGGAGTACGACAGTGAGGTGGCCGCCGCCAAGATCCGCGCCGCCGGCTTGCCCGCTTTCCTGGCGGACCGCCTGGGGTGGGGAAGGTAGTAAAAATAAGCCTCCATCGGCTTCAGCCAATTCTCTGATAAAAGACTGGGCACAGGATTTTCCCATAGGGACCCTTAGTGGTAATCCTGTGCTATGGTAGATGAATTAAAACCTATGCTCGACGCACTCACTAAACTTTTCGGCAACAAATCCCAACGGCAGGTCCGACAGGTGCAGCCTGTCGTGGCGCAGATCAACGAGTACTTCGAGGAGTACGAATCGTTGACCGACGATCAACTGCGCGCCAAGACGGACGAATTCAAGTCCCGCCTGAACGATGGCGAGACCGTTGACGACCTCCTGCCCGAAGCTTTTGCCACGGTGAAATCCGCCTGCAAGCGGCTCCTGGGCAAATCCTGGGAAGCGGGGGGGATCAGGATCACCTGGGATATGGTGCCTTACGACGTACAGTTAATCGGGGGAATCGTCCTGCACCAGGGCCGCATCTCCGAAATGGCCACCGGCGAGGGCAAAACCCTGGTCGCCACCATGCCGCTCTATCTCAACGCGCTGGAGGGCAAGGGCGCTCACCTGGTCACTGTCAACGATTACTTGGCCCGCCGCGACAGCGAGTGGATGGGGGGTATTTACGAGATGCTGGGTATGACCGTGGGCATCAACCTGGCGCACATGCCTTATGAGGATCGGTATAAAGCCTACCGCGCCGACATCACCTACGGCACCAACAACGAATTCGGCTTCGATTACCTGCGCGACAACATGGCTCTGCACACTGACGGCGTGGTGCAACGGGGTCACCGCTACGCCATCGTCGACGAGGTGGACTCGGTCCTGATAGATGAAGCCCGGACGCCGCTGATCATCTCCGGTCCGGTATCGCGCAGCACTCACAAGTTCGATGAACTCCGCGGGCACGTAGAGAAACTGGTCAAAAAACAGACCGATCTGGTCAACCGGCTGGTCGGCGAGGCGGAAAAGCTGCTCCAGGAGGAAACTTCCGACGCCGAGTACCAGGGCGGTGAGAAGATTCTCATGGCGCACCGCGGCGCGCCCAAGAACAAGCGCCTGCAGAAGATCCTCCAGGAGACCGGCACGATAAGACTGCGCGGCCGCATTGAGAACGATTACCTGCGCGACAAGCGTATGCCCGAGCTGGACGAGCAGCTTTACTTCGTCATCGATGAGCATCACCACACTATCGACCTGACCGAGATGGGCCGTGAAGACCTGGCCAGGTCAACCCGTTCGGACGCGGAGATGTTTATTTTGCCGGACATGGCCGAAGAGCACGTTCGCATCGACCAGATGGATATCGGCCCCGACCAGAAGCAGGAACTTCGGCAGAAGTCCGAGGATCTCTTCCTGGACCGCAGCGAACGCAACCACAACATCACACAGCTTCTGCGAGCGCACATGCTCTACGAACCGGACGTGGAGTACGTAGTGGAGGACGGCCAGCGGATCATCATCGTCGACGAGTTCACCGGCCGCCTGCAGTACGGGCGACGCTATTCTGATGGCCTGCACCAGGCGATTGAAGCCAAGGAAGGGGTGAAGATCGAGCGGGAAACCCAGACCATCGCCACGGTGACTCTGCAAAACTATTTTCGTCTCTACGACAAGCTCGCCGGGATGACCGGTACAGCCGAGACGGAGGAACAGGAATTTTTCGATATTTACAAGTTGGACGTCGTGGTTGTGCCCACCAATGAGCAGGTCATCCGGGATGATTCGGATGACGTCATATACAAGACCAGGAAGGAGAAATACGACGCCGTCCTGGACGAGATCGAGGACTGTTACCACCGCCGCCAACCGACCCTTGTGGGTACCACCAACGTCGAAGTATCCGAAACGCTCTCGCGGCTGTTGAAGCGGCGCAAGATTCCGCACGAAGTCTTGAATGCCAAGCATCACCAGCGTGAAGCAGAGATCGTGGTCCGGGCGGGACAACCGGGATCTGCAACCATCGCCACCAACATGGCCGGGCGGGGCACTGACATCAAGTTAGGTTCAGGAGTGGTTGAAGCGGGCGGATTGCAGATTATTGGCACCGAACGGCACGAATCGCGGCGCATAGACCGCCAGTTGCGTGGCCGTTCCGGCCGGCAGGGGGATCCTGGAGCGAGCCGGTTCTACCTGTCGCTCGAGGATGACCTCATGCGCCTCTTCGGCTCGGAGAGGATTGCAGGCATCATGGACCGGCTGGGCGTTCAGGAGGGCGAAGTGATCACCCATCCCATGATCACGAAATCGATCGAAAAAGCTCAGAAACGGGTCGAAGCACAGAATTACGCCATCCGCAAGCACCTGCTGGAATACGACGACGTCATGAACCGACAGCGCGAGGTCATTTATGACCGACGTCGTAGGGTTCTCTTCGGTGAGGAGATCGAAGACCTGGTTCTGGAAATAATGGAGGAGTGGATCCAGGTCATCTTCGACGCCAACAGCGAAGAGCATGTTCCCGTAACAGAATGGGACCTGGATACGCTGCACCGATCACTAGGCGGCGTATTACGGATATTTCAACCATTGGATTCGGAGGAATACGCATCATTAGGGCGTGATGACCTGATCGAGAAAGTCAAGGAATTGGGCCGGGAGAGTTTTGAGAAACGCAAGGAAGAGATCGATTCTGATCTCCTCCCGAACTTTCTCGAGGGGACCATGCTTGCCTTCATCGACGAGGAGTGGAAAGATCACCTTTACGAAATGGACCGGCTGAAGGAGGGTGTCGGCCTGCGCGCTTACGGGCAGCGGGATCCGCTCGTGGAGTATAAGCGAGAGGGGTTTTCACTCTTCGAGGAGATGCTGGACCGCATCAACGAGAGGGCATTGAAGAGCATTTTCCAGAGTCGCATCCTTTCGACTGTCAAACCTTCCGAAAGTTTATCTCCTGAGCAGATGACCACCATGCATCGGCAGGCGGCGGGGATGGCATACGCACACGCTCAGGCGCCGCAGCAGGAAGAGCGTGCTCCGGCGCGCCAGGCGGCCGCAGTAGCGGAAGGTCCCGGAAAATCACAGCCCGTGAAGAAGGGTAAAGCTCCCGGACGCAACGAACCCTGCCCCTGCGGCAGCGGAAAGAAGTATAAACACTGTCATGGGCGCTGAGGGGTAGAAAAAAGGGCCAAGATTACCAAAAAACTGTTTCATCGCGGCAAAATCTTTATTATATTATTTGAGGGGAACGATCCTGGGGGAGAATGGACATCGAAGCATTGCGAGGCCCCATGTATAGCCGGATTATGGAAATACTGGTTCTTCTGATGGGTGAGATCGGTGACAGAAACTGGCAAACCGATCAGATGGATCGCATGAGTGAAGATTTAGTCGAACAGGGTTATACGGAGCAGGAGATCAATACAGCCTTTTACTGGATGTACAACCGGTTCGGCTGGGAGAACAGCTCTCCACCTTACACCATCAGCGTTGACGATACGGCAGACACATCCCATCGTGTGTTGCACGTCATGGAGAGAAAGTACTTAACTCCCGAAGCGTTTGGGTATATCTTGCAGCTCAGGCATTTACAGCTGATTTCCGCCAAAGATGTGGAAGAGATCATCGAACGCATGACGATCATGGACTTACAGGCTGCCAGCATTGAAGACATAAAAATAATCATTCAGACCATACTCTTCGAAGACGACGGCGTCGGGGAGGGATATTTCAAAGCTTTTGAACCCTCTCACAGAAGAGAAACTTTTCACTAAAAATTACTTACCGATCATTACATCTATGAACCTCGTTATCGTCGAATCCCCTTCAAAAGCTCGCACGATAAAGAAATTTCTCGGCCCCGATTTCGAAGTCACCGCCTCTTCCGGACACATCAAGGATCTGCCTCAGAAGGATCTGGGTGTCGATGTTGAGAACAACTTTACACCCTCCTATCACTTCATTCCCAATAAGAAGAAGTTCATCGAATCGATCCGGAAGTTGGCGCGTCAAGCGGATCAGGTGTACATCGCCACCGATCCCGACCGGGAAGGCGAAGCCATCGCCGCCCACGTCGCCGAAGTCATCCGCGAGACACACTCCTCACCTCACCGAGCTCTCTTCTTCGAGATCACCCGCAACGCGGTTCAGCGTGCCATTACGTCTTCCGGCACAATCGATCAACGCAAGGTCGATGCCCAGATTGCCAGGCGGGTGGTGGACCGGCTGGTAGGCTACCAGGTCAGTCCCTTTATCTGGAAGACTGTTGCCAAAGGGCTCTCCGCCGGGCGCGTTCAATCTGTGGCTCTGCGGCTGGTATGCGAGCGGGAAACGGAAATCAACGGATTCGTGCCCCAGGAGTATTGGTCCATCCACGCGCTCTTCAGCGGGGCAGAAGTCGAGACCTTCTGGGCGGAGCTGGTGCGTTACCGTGACGAGAAGGTTGATCTTCCCGATAAATCCTCCGCGGATGCCGTAGAAGCAGCCACTAAGAAGGCTTCATTCGAGGTCTCCGCGTTTAAAAAGAACCAGACCAAGAGCAAACCTTACGCCCCCTATACGACCAGTACTCTTCAACAGGACGCCTCGCGTCGTTTAAGCTTCTCGTCAAAACGAACGATGAGTCTGGCACAGAAACTCTACGAAGGAATTGAACTCGCTGATGGTGAGACGACCGGTCTGATCACTTACATGAGGACAGATTCCACCCGGGTGGCTTCCGAAGCGGTCAACTCGGCAAGGGGATACATCCGGAATCAGATCGGTGCAGATTTCCTACCGGAAAAGCCGAGATTATACTCACAAAAGAAGAAACGTACGCAGGACGCCCACGAGGCGATTCGACCCACCAACGTCGCCAGGACGCCTGGAGAGTTGAAGGGAGTTCTGGATAGCAGCCTTTGGAAGCTCTACGATCTGATCTGGCGGCGCTTCGTCGCTTCGCAGATGGCGGATACCCTGAACGAGGTGACAACGGTGGAAATTGCCGGAGACGACCTCCTCTTCCGTGCCAAGGGACAGCAGCGCCTCTTCGACGGTTTTCAGAAAATTTACCCTCTGGACAACAGCGCCAACCAGCTCCTACCGACCCTCCCTGATGGGTTTGGGGTTGGCTTTCCAATGGTGTTGAAGGATGTCGATGGCAAACAGCATTTCACTCAGCCCCCGGCCCGGTTCACCGAAGCCACTCTGGTAAAGGCGCTGGATGAACTCGGCATCGGCCGTCCCAGCACCTACGCCACCATCATCGGCACTTTGCTCGACCGCGATTATACCCGGAGCGAAAAGCGCAAACTGATTCCCACCAAATTGGGAGAAACCGTTAACCTGATTCTCGTCGAATTATTCCCCAAGATATTTGAAGTCGGCTTTACCGCCCGTATGGAGGAGCAGCTTGACCTGGTGGAAGAGGGCACGCCCTGGGTGGACGTCATTGGAGAGTTCTATGAGCCGTTTTCGCGTACCCTGGTCGAGGCTGAAGAAAAGCGACGGGACATCAAGAAGAAGGTCGAAGAGGTCACCGAAGAAATCTGTGAAAAGTGCGGTCGCCACATGGTTATCAAGTGGGGCAGACGGGGGCGTTTCCTCGCCTGCAGCGGATTTCCGGAGTGCCGCAACAGCAAATCACTGGAACCACCGCAGGAATCGGGAAAAAAATGTCCCAAGTGCGGACAGGATCTGCTCATCAAGGAGGGCAGATTCGGGCGTTTTCTGGGCTGCTCCAATTATCCCTCGTGTCGGCACGTAGAACCTGTAGGGACGGGGGTTGCGTGTCCCGAACCGGAGTGTGGGGGGGAGCTGGTTGAGAGATCCTCCAAGAAGGGCCGCTTCTACTCCTGCAGCCGTTATCCTGATTGTAAGTATCGTCTGAAGAGCAAGCCTGAGCCGATTCCCTGCGAGGAATGCGGACACCCCTTCATGACCCATACGGGTGGATCCGGTGATAGGGACCAGCTCGTCTGCCCAAAATGTAAATCGAAAATCAAGAAGGTGCCGGAATCTGAGAACGTCGTCTGAGCGTATAACGGATATGAAGCGGCGGATCGATCAATTCTTAGCGTATCTTGAAAACGAACTGTCCTCATCGAGGCACACCGTTGCGGCATACCGCCACGATTTAACTCAATATAGCGAATTCCTGGATGCTTCCGGACGTGCCGGCGTAATCAGCCCGAATTCGATTAAAGAGTTCGGCGCCTACTTACTGCGCACCGGCCTCTCCCGTAGCAGTGTTGAAAGAAAATT
>JALGZU010000275.1 GCA_025774735.1 candidate division LCP-89 bacterium
GTCAAAATGGGGATGGTCAGCGACATTCAGGAACAGTTACGAGATGCGTACGCCTTGCGCGTAAACTATTCAACTCGCTTCAAGTAGCCCAAGACTATGCAGTGGAAAAATCCCAAAGCGGACTTACGCTTACACTATCCCAGGGTCGTCGAGGCGTCACTGGCCATCGTCCTGCTGTTGATGACACTCGTGTTCATAAGCTCCAAGGAGCTGGCCATCCAAGCCAAGCAGACCAGGGTTGAAGAGGTCATCATCAAGGTGGAAGATATCCCCATCACCCACCAGATCAAGCGGCCTCCGCCCCCTGCCAGGCCCACCATTCCGATCGAGGCTGATGACGCCGACATCGAAGATGATATGACCATCGATGATACCGAATGGGATATCTTCGATGAACCGCCGCCGCCACCCCCTGCTGGAGATGACGTCGTCGACTTCTTCGCCGTGGAAAATAAGCCGGAACTCATCGGCGGCTCCCAGGCGATTTACGACTACATCAAACGGAACAATCTTTTCCCGGAGATGGCTGCAAACGCCGGAGTCGGTGGAGTTTGTATCATCCAGTTCGTTGTGGACGAGACCGGCAAGCCGATTCGCATCACGGTTTTCCAGGAGAGGCCCAAGGGATTAGGCTTCGGCGAAGCGGGCGTGAAGGCGATCTCCGCCATGAAGTTCAAGCCGGGCCGTCAGCGGGACCGCTTCGTGAAAGTGCCCATGCAGCAGGTGATCCGTTTCGAAGTCAAAAACTACTAAGAAGAGCCGAACTCCGATAAATATCAGGATCGAAGTGTAACCATCAGGGATATCCAGCAGCACTGGCAAAACGCGCAGAACGTTCAACTCCTTCAAATTGGGATTAAAAATGACGGAGAAGAATCCAAAGGCGAACCTGCGTTGGCAATATCCCAGGGTCATTGAAGCCTCACTATTAGTCGTTCTGCTGTTGATGATTGTCCTTTTCGTCGGCTGGAAGGAGGTCGCCCACAAACCTCCCCCGGCCAAGATTGAAGAGGTGATCATCAAAGTGGAAGATATCCCCATCACCCACCAGATCAAACCACCACTACCGCCGGCACGCCCCACCATCCCGGAAGAATCAGAAGATCCGGACATTCCGCCAGACGCTACCATACCGGATACCGATTGGGATTTAGGCAAGGAGATGCTGCCCCCAATTTTCGAGGACGATATCTATGAACATATCGCCGTGGAAGAGGTGCCCAAACTCATAGGAGGAGCCCGGGCGATTTACGATTACATCAGGCGGGAGAATCTCTTCCCATCGTTGGCGGCAAAGGCGGGCGTTGGAGGTGAATGTACTATCCATTTTGTAGTTGACAAAACGGGTAAGCCAATTGACATTAAGGTGGCTGAAGAAAACCCTGAGGGGCTGGGATTCGGTGAGGCTGGTATGAAGGCGATCGCTGCTATGAGGTTCGAGCCGGGCCGCCAGCATGACCGTTATGTGAAGGTTCGCATGCAGCAGACTATCAAGTTCGCCGTAAAATAACCGCACTCTGCTTTAAATATGTAAAGCATCCCACTTCAGGGGATGCTTTTTTTCTCTCTGCTAACGTATAAATTCACCTCACCTATCGGATTTCCTCCTCCAACAACTGCTTCCGGTACAAGTCCTCGTAACGCCCTTTCCTTGCGATTAGTTCTTCGTGCGTCCCCTTCTCGGCGATCTCGCCGTCGTGCAGAACGATGATCTGGTCCGCCCACTGCACGGTTGAAATGCGGTGCGCAACGATCAGGGTGGTTTTATCTTTTAGAATGGGGGTCAGTTGACGCAGGATCTCCGCCTCCGTGTTCGTGTCCACAGCTGAAAAGCAGTCGTCGAACAGCAATATTTCCGCATCTGTTGCGAGAGCTCGGGCCAGGCTGGTGCGTTGTTTCTGCCCTCCAGAAAGGGTAATGCCACGTTCACCGACCCAGGTGTCCAGTCCATCCGAAAATTGAGCAGCGTCGTGGTTAATCCTGGAGAGGGCCGCATTGCGTTCGAGAACCTCTGCATCCTGATCCGGATCGGAGAAGAGGATGTTCTTCGAGAGCCGATCGCTGAAGAGAAAGCTATCCTGGGGGACGACGGCGATGGCGCGACGCAAAACTTCGAAAGGAATCCGGTTCACCTCCCGGCCGCCAATGGTCAGGGTACCCGACGAAATGTCGTATAACCTCGGGATCAACGAGAGCAGCGTTGACTTACCCGAACCGACCCGGCCGATAACGCCCAGAGACGTGCCTGAAGGGATTTCCAGATCGATTTCCTTCAAAATTGCAGTCTCATTCTCAGGATAGAAGAAGCTGACCTTATCGAAGCGGATGGTGCCCTCCAGAGGAGCCGAATCGGCATCCTCCGGTGGATCGATGATGTCCGGTTCCGTATCCATAATGCCGGCGATCCGTTGCATGGAAGCCGATCCCCGCTGGATCAGGTTCAGCACCCAGCCGATTGCCATGACCGGCCAGGCAAGCATGGAGACGTAAGCGCTGTAAGCGACAAAATCTCCCAGGCTCATTGCCCCGGACATGATGGAACGGCCGCCGATGTAGAGAATCAACGCCATCCCCACACCGAAGATGGAGTAGAACAGAGGGAAGAGCATCGCTTGAATCTTGACCAGTTTCATGTTCGCCCGCAGGTAACCAGTATTCAGACGGTCGAACAGGCGCCCTTCCGGCTCCTCCTGGCAATAGGCACGCACCACCCGAATACCCGAGAGGTGTTCCTGAATCATAGCATTCAATTCACTGTAGCGCTCCTGTGTACGCAGCGAGTACTTGTGGATGCTTCGCGCCAGAAAATAAATGAGAGTAGACAGGATCGGCGCCAGAGCGAGAACGGTCAAGGTCAGGGGAACCGACAGGAGAAACATGATTGTGAGGGCGAAAATTGATGTCAACGCCGTGTCCACCGAGTACATCACGGCGGGCCCGAAGACCATGCGGACCGCTTCGATGTCCGAAGTAGCACGGGTCATCAGGTCACCGGTCTGCTGACGGTCGTAGAAGGAAGAGGAGAGCTTCTGCAGGTGGTCGAAGTAGTGCACCCGGAGATCGTATTCAATGCGCCGGGACGTCGAGATGATGATTCTGCGCATCAGATAGCGGAAAATCCCTGCACCGACCGCCACCGCTACGATCAGCAGGGAGTACTGGTATAGTTTCGCGGCAGTCACCCTGGCTTCCAGATCTTCGATGCCGTACTTCAGAATCAAGGGCGCCAACACGGCGAAGGCATTCGTGCCGATAATGCACAGAAACCCTACCGCGAACTGTTTACGGTAGGGTTTCATATACGGTAAAAGCCGTTTGAGTAGGTCCCTGATCGACCAGGATCCACTCACGCCATCAGGAGAACCTGCGGTTCGTACATGGGATCTGCCGGTATGCCTGGGAAAACTTCGCAAAACTGTCGAAATTCCTTCGTCTCGTTTACTTGATGAGAATCAATTTATGCACGGTCGCCTGATTCATATAATATAAACGAGCGAAGTACATTCCGGATCCCAGATCAGAACCGTCAAATTCGAAACGGTGCCAGCCTGCGTTCAGGTTACCCTGGTAGACCTGTGCCACCTTTCGGCCCTGAAGATCGAAGATGTCCAGTTCGACCTTGCCCGTTACGGGGATGGCGAAACTCAGCACCGCTGCCGGGTTGAAGGGATTCGGATAGGGCTGGTTGAACGAGAAGGCGGTTGGGAGTTGAACGATTTCCTCCTGTTCCGGCTGAGGCGGAACAGCCACCGGCCACGGTGGATCCGGCGTCCACAGAATAGCCAGGCTGTCCTGCAGGCCGTGTGCAGAGGGATCGGGACCGTTGAGGTAGCTGTAGCTGAGACCGGACGCTTGATCCAAGCTCTCTATACCCACGGTCGATGAGACCAATCCGAACAAATGCAGCGATTTGTAGTAGAAGAGGATCTCTGCATCGCCTGAAACAGTCGGGTAGACGTTGGGATCGCAGAGCACGATCTGGAAGGTCTCCTGAGGCATCGTAGTCGCGCCATGAGTAACCTGGTAGTATTCGATGTAGAACTTTCCGAATCCTGGATCATAGTAGGTGCTGATGCGGCCGGTCTCCTCAGTAGTGTTCCAGAGGTCATCCCATAAGGCGGCTATCATCCCGTTGACATCATCACTGTCGGGGAGCTGCCAGTTCACGGGCAGTACGGCATTGGTCTCTCCGGGCACGATCCATCCATCGGCACTGACGGACAGCCGCGTAAAATCCTCACCCCAGTAACTGAACGTGAAGGGCAGGTCCACCGTGAGAGTCTGAATTTCGGAGTCGAAGGGGAGAATCTCACCGGGACCGCCCGCGATTGGGTCGATTTCGAACCACTCGTAACTGGGACATTCCGGGTAGAGGCTATCATAGTTTTCA
>JALGZU010000276.1 GCA_025774735.1 candidate division LCP-89 bacterium
GGGCGCTTATCATTGTAAATTCTGAACCAGACCTGACCCAGCGAACCCTGGCCTCCCAAATCGACGTCAGAGGCACCGGCTTCGACCATTTTCGCGAGGATACCCTCCGTGAGCTCGCGTAACTGCTCCCGTTCCCGATCGTCCAGTTCCGCCAGCGCTTCAGCCATTGCCTGCATCCTGTCGAGACCGGTCAGGTAGCGGGAAAGACCAGATTCGATGTTCTGGAAAATCTCTTGCACGCTACTCGAGGTGTTTGTCCCGATGAGGACCTCATTTTCAATGTCGACAGCTTCTGTTATCGGATCAGTCACTTCTTCGCAACTCCTGATTTACATTCCCTGTCGTCTACAAGCTGAACTACTCTATTTGCAATGCTCCGTTACCTACATACGCCGGAGGTCAAGGCACCGTGGGGGTCGGGGCAGTACGGTGCACTGACGGTCCTCTCATCGTGTTAGCGTTGTCAGTTCATCCTTATCTGAACCTAAGACCGCTTCGACCTCCGGACGCAATATTAAGGCGAAACGGGATCTACCCGCGCACAAATTCCCATTTCTTATATCGGTTGAAATCGCAGATTCTTTATGCCCTTTTGGTTTTTTTTGTCCGCGGTGTCGAATTTACAGGATTTGAGAACCTATTCGTAATAACTCAGCAGAGCGACATTGTCACCTTCTATACCCGTTTGGCCCATGCCCTGCAGGGCGGCTTCGCGGGAATACATGATCCTGCCGCTGCCGTTGCCGATACAGTTACCGCCCATCGGACCGACGGTCAAGACGGCCACCATGCCGAGGAAGTCATTGTGCACATGTTGCATATCATCGGTGATGACTATTCCAGTGAAAGAGCCGTAGTTAATGTTTTCGATCATGGCGTCATAGGTGCCGTTGTGTACGACCAGGATACCGCTGGAAGCGCCAAAATCGATGTCGCGCCACGCTTCACCGGCTGGAAGCTCTACGTAAGTCACGCCACTCAGCGGGAACGTCAGGGCAGAGGGATCGGTCACATACTGGCTGCCGTTGATGCCGCTCTGGGCGACGTTTTTCAGAGTTCCCTCCGGGTATCCGCTGTCCGGACCTCCCAAGACTTTATCCGGAGTGTCAGGAAAGCCGTTCGGGAAGGTGACACCGGTTTCGATGACGGGTTCATAACCTGTTTTCGTCGGTGCCAGGTCGAGGCCGCTGTCCATGGTGCCGCCCAGCGTCGAGGTCCCCCCTCTGAACACGTTGGCGCTCGTGACGATGGCTTTCACCCCGTTGTTGGGGATGACGCTGGCATTCAGATCGTGATCCCGACCGTCGACGATCAGCGTGCCTTTGGTTTCGACATTAGCTCGTGCCGTGATACCACCGCCGGCACCACCGGGCAATTCAAGCGCATTCAGAGCCACCAGGGCTTCCACGTCCACCTGGCTGTTACCGCACATGCCCAGGGCTTCTATCCGCACGGTGTCCCGGCCCAGGGAAGCGTCCGACGTGGAATCGATGATGGCAGCGCTGGCGGATCCTTCTGCCATACCCAGGTTCGTGTAGCCGCTACGCCAGTCGTGGTTGCCCGAAAGTTCGAGCAGGCACAGGTCGACAACGCTGTGCGAGTTTGAGCGAGCGGTTCGTTCGGTGAATGTATCGCTGCTGAGGCCCTCAGCCGTTCGCGCGATGCGGTTGTAATTCAGTTTCATCAGGCCGGCGATAATGGCGAAGCCGACCACCAGGATGATTGTAAAGCGTCCCATCTAGGAGTCCTCCTTACAGGAATGTGGATTGATTTCGTGGAACTCACTGTGGGCTGCCTCCGCTCTATGTGAAAGAACCAGTAAATTATCCGGAATCTAAAATTAACTATTCGTAGTAGCTTAGTACTCCAATATGATCCCCCTCAATGCCGGTCTCTCCCATACCGAACAGGATGGCTTCGCGCGAAAACATAACCCGGCCACTGCCGTTACCGATGCAGTTTCCGCCCACTGGTCCGGCAGTCAGGACGGTAATAAAACCGAGGAAATCAGTGTGGATGCGAGTCATATCGTCAGCGATGAAAATGCCCTTGAAAGATCCATAATTCATGTTTACTACCCGCGCGTTATAGGTAGAGTTGTGAACAACACAGACACCGCTGGAACTCCCCAAATCGACATCCAGCCATTGATCGCCATCCGGCAGCTCGATGTACGTCACGCCGCTCAACGGGAAAGTCAGGGTGGATGGATCGGTCACGTATTGACTCCCGTTGTATCCACTCTGGGCGATGCTTTTCAGAGTTCCTTCCGGGTATCCCAGATCGGGACCGCCCAGGACTTTATCCGGTGTATCTGGGAAGCCGTCCGGAAAGGTTACGCCGGTCTCGATGATGGGGAGAGTGTTTATTTTATTCGGAGCGATATCAATACCCGCATCCGGAGTTCCTCCCAAAACTGAACTACCGCCCCGAAATACGCTGGAGCTCGTCACGATGGCCTTGACGCCGTTGTTGGGAATGACGCTGAAATCCATAGCGTGATCCCGGCCATCCACGATCAGCGTCCCCTTGGTGACGACGGGACAACGAGTGTTAATGCCTCCACCCGGGCCACCCGGTAAGACCTGGGAGTTTAGTGCAACGATGGCTTCGATGTCCACCTGGCTGGTCCCGCAGAAGCCTGAAGCCTCGATTCGAACGGTATCCCTGCCCAGGGAGGCGTCCATTGTCGAATCGATGATGTCGGCGCTGGCAGAGCCCTCGGCCATGGCTAAGTTTGTGAAACCCGTCTTCCAGGCGTGATTCAACGAGAGGGCACACAAACACAGTTCGGTGGCGCTGTGGGCGTTGCCGCGGGCCGTAATTTCCGTAAACTTGTCGCCGCTGATATTTTCGGCCTGCCTGGCGATGCGGTTGTAGTTCAGTTTCATACCGCCGGCGATGATGGCAAAGCCGACCACCAATACGATTGTGAAGCGTCCCATTTTCAGGTCCTCCCTGCGGAAATGCGGGTTGACGGAATCGAATCTTTTTCGCGGGTACCCGCCGCGCTTCTATGGATTAATCTAAGCTCAGTTTTGTATGTTCATCGGCCGGATGGTCCCCGTCCAGACGGATTGGACGAACACCGTGTCGATGGGAAAGGGACTTTCCAGCCTGAGGAAATATTCGATGGTTTTGACCGCCATCGGATCCGTTGTGATTCCACCGGCCACATTGTAACCGATTAATTGAAAATCTACTACACCGAGCGAATTACCCACTAACACACCATCCACGGTTCGGTTCAATATCCTATCCCGCGGATTGACGGTGCCGGGAACCCCGCTGGTTGGGCCCAGACTATAGACGACACTTTCCAATGTGCTGTCGTTGTCCAGATCAGCTATGAACGTAATCATGCTGGTATCAAAAGCCTGGATGGCCAGATAGGGCGCTGGAGCGTTGTGGCCGATCTTGCGGAAGTCAAATTCGATCTCCTCGACCAGTTCATCCAGGTTCTCCTGGATCATCAGTTCGATTCTATCTTCAGCGGACATCATGGCAAAGTCCGTATTGACGTTCAGAATCATCATCAAAAGAAGGCCGCCGATGACAAAGGAGCCGATCATGTCGAGCATAGCACTCATAGTTTACTCCTTCAGCTTACTTTCCAGGTGGTTGATTCGGCTGCTTGCCTTGCGCAATTTCAAGTGAACCGAGTTGAGCGTGTTCAAGATGTAATGTTTGAAATATTTTTCTTCCCGTCGGTTGAAGAAGTCCAACAGGGCTTCCCTTTTGACGATCATCAGGTTCGAAGATGCCTCGGAAGTAAGAGCCTGGGTCATGACGTTAGGGCGAAACAGGTTCATCTCGCCGTAACATTCGAATTTTCCCAGCCGGAGCAACTCAGCGCCGTCCTGCCAGACAGAAATCTCGCCTTCGAAAATGATGTACAGGTTGCTGTCCACCGAGCCCGCCCTCAGGATGGCCTCCTGCGGATCGAAAGTGCGCATCTTCCCCAGCTCCAGGAATTCCTTAATCGCTTCCGTGGGCAGATTGTTCAGAAGCGGTATGACCGGGGGAGGATTATTCAGCGCTGAAAGCGTATCCTGCAGCTCTTTTCGCAGTGACCGGTTCTCATGGCGCAGCTTACTCTGCTGCAGCGCCATCCGGATGGTTATCTTGAGTTCGTCGAGGATCAACGGCTTGGACAGATAGTCGAAGGCTCCTCGCTTCATCGCCTCGACGGCGGAATCGACGTCTCCGAAGCCTGAGAACATGATCACCGTCTGTTCAGGATCGGACTCCTTGATGAAGTTCAAAAGTTCCAGACCGTTCATACCGGGCATACGGATATCCGACAACACCACGGAAAAATTGTGTTTCCGTACCAGTTCACACGCTTCGGAGCCATCGGCGGAGGTCATCACCTGATAG
>JALGZU010000277.1 GCA_025774735.1 candidate division LCP-89 bacterium
GGCTCAATCCCTTGCTGTTGACTCTGTAGGAAACGTTTACGTCACAGGAAGGAGTGACGGCGGCGGAACGCTTTCCGATTATGCCACGATCAAATACAATTCGGAGGGCGCCGAGCAGTGGGTGGTGCGCTACAACGGTCCCGGGAATGGTGCTGATGATGCTTATTCCCTCGCAGTTGACGGGTCGGGAAACGTTTACGTCACAGGTAATAGTCTCGTCAGTGGAACTGGTAGAAACTATGCCACGATCAAATACAATTCGGAGGGCGAGGAGCAGTGGGTGGCGCACTACAACGGGCCTGGGAATGGTTATGACTATGCTTATTCCCTCGCTGTTGACACTGTTGGAAACGTATACGTCACAGGATACATTTACGGCGGCGAAACGTATTTCGATTACGCCACTATCAAATACTCCGGCGGCAACCTGGACAACTGGCAGTCCCCAGTGGCAACCATTTTCGGTCAGCCGCTACCGCAGGAGTGCAGTCTGGAACAGAATTACCCCAATCCCTTCAACGCTGAGACAGTTTTCAGGTATAGCCTAAAATCTGCAAATCGGGTCAGGTTAACCGTGTTTGACGTATCTGGCCGGTTGGTGGAAACATTGGTCAACGGCTGGCGGCAGGCTGGTACGCATGAGCTCACGTTCGATGCCTCGCATCTGCCCTCGGGGATTTATTTCTACCGCCTGGAAGCGGGTGATTTCACGGCCAGCGGGAAGATGGTGATGATGAAATAAAATCGAGATCAGTCGCGGAAAAATTCTAAATCCATTTCTCTTAAGAATACTAAAAGGGACTGTCCCAAAAGGGTCACTCTGAGCGAAGCGAAGAGTCTCATGTAACTCGTAAGTTGCATAATAACAAGAGATTCTTCGCCTCAATGAATTGAGGCTCAGAATGACAAACCGGCTTTTAGGACAGCCCCTTTTTAAGTTACATGCAGCGCAAATTCTACTTCATCAAAATCATCTTTCCCGAGGCGTTGTGTTCCCCCGCCTCCAGGCGGTAGAGATACACCCCCGACGCGAAGTTCGACCCGTCGAAGGTCACATTGTGCACTCCCGCATCCCTCCAGCCATCCGTAATTTCTGCCACCTGCCGCCCGGAGATGTCGTAAACGGTAAGATTAACGCGCGCAGCCTCAGGCAGTGTGAAGCTCAATGTCGTCGCCGGATTGAACGGATTGGGCGCCGGGCCGGTGAATTTGAAGGTCTCCGGCTTAATAGTGTCCTCTATGTCTCCGGCCAGTTCACCACCGGTGACCCTGACCCCCGCAGCGACATAGCCGATCACCGCTTCGCCGCCGCCTGATGCGACAATTTCAACCAGGTCCGGACCGGGGACGATGTAATCCGAAATCGGAGCCCGGGCGTACTTGGGGCCGGGGGATATGTAGCCGTAATTGGCCATGCAGGTGCCCAGATAATTGCCGTTGATCGATACCGCCAGGCCCACCGACGGCGAATTCCAGAGACCGTACTTGATCTGCATAACAACGCCGTCGATTTCCGGCAGGTCGGGATCCCAGCTCACGGATTGTCCGCCGAAAATGTGGTATTCGATGTTGCCCGTCCACCAGAGGGTATCGACCTCGTCGGTCTGGTCTCCGACTGGACGAAAGCCTTCCCAGCAGCTCCAGTCCATGAAGTCTCCCTGAGTGACACCTTCCGAGACGTCAGGTATGGTCAGGACAGGTCCTCTTTCAACGGCGAAACAGACTGCAGCGCTGAGAATAAGAATTGTCGCCGCATAAACTGATAAGCTTCTCATGTCGCCTCCTTAGAATAAATAGAAATTGAAACACATGACAGCCTGAGCAACATAATACAAAACAAATCCGCCTTTGTCAAGGGATTTATTTCGTCGGATCAATTTTTCTGATGTTGCCGGACGAGTTCCCGCACGTTTTCGTCACGGGGATTATTGCTCAGGTAGGTTTCCAGGTAGGGGAGACCCTTTTCGGGCTGGTTGAGGTAATTGACGTAGATGACGCCGATGTTGTAAAACAGCCGGGCATTCGCCGGGTCGTATTTCAGCGCTTCGAGGAACGCTTCCAGCGCTCCCTGCGCATCTCCGGCTGCGGCGCGTGCGTTGCCCCGGTCTTTGTGGATATTGGAGATGTTGAAGATAATCTCCCCCCGCTCGGTTGCGGACAGGCGCGGGGCGTCCAGACCGCGTTCGTAAGAGACCAGGGCCAGATCCCCATAGCCCAGGTGCCGGAAGGAGATCCCCAATTGATTGTGTAACGATCCGCGCGGCTCATCTTCCAGATAATTCAGGGCCTCTTTGCACCCCTTCCGGGCGCGCACGGAATCGGGCGATTCCCGGCTCAGGATATCTTCTGTCCGGCTCAGTTCGAGATTGATCAGGATCTGGCGGGTCTTGAAATCGCGTGGAACGACGCTCGATCCAGGGGATGGGATTTTAGACCATGAAGCCGGCTGGTCGTAGGCATAGAGGATACCTCGCGACCCCAGACCAACCCCGACGTTCGTCCACTCCTCGTCGTAAGGGAAATGGCTCTTGACCAGGTATTTCGGTCCGGGGGCATTCTGCAGGTAAGCCAGGCGGGCGGACGAGTAATCCGATACAGTCCGTCTGCTCAGCGAGCGGGCCCTGTCCACCAGGGCTTTCATTCTGACCGCCTGATCGAAAACCTCGACGCCGGGTTGGTAGTCTTCCGCGTAGCGGAGGTAGAGCGCCGCGAAACTGGCGTTGTCGTCCTTCGTGAATACCGTCCCCGACCCGGCCGTGTCCAAAATGAGCTTGCCATAATCCTGCGCCAGAGTGAAATCCGACTTGTCACTGCGGCCGAAATTCGAGGCGATCATCAGGATCACCAAACCCCCGCCGATCAACTGCCCGGCCAGGCGGTGGCTCTGACTCTGGAGCCGTTCCCACAGCCAGAAAACGGCTTCCGCCATGAGCAGGAAGCAACCAAGCAGGGCCGGGAGGTAGTAGGGATCGATGTCCGGAATGCGGTAGAACGCCGCCAGGATCAGATTTGCAACGATCAGGACGAGCAGCGCAACCGTGCGGTCGAAATTTCTCTTGATGCCCACGACAATACCGCCGGCCAGCAGAGGCAGGGCCACCCACCACCAGTTCGCAACTATCAGCTTCAGAAAGAGCAGGGTGCCAACCCATAAATTCGAGCCTGTGAAAGCGGCTGCACTCTGATACTGCGCTGCTGTGACATGGTTGAAGAGGAGCGTCAGACTGGAGGGATGGCCCCAGTCGGCGATGGGAGAGACCGAGGCCCGGGTGGGCAGGTACAGGTAGACGCTCAGACCCAGCAGGACCAGGGCGATGTACATGATAACCGTTTGCGGCTGCCGGTAGGCTTTTTCACGGTAGAAGACGAACAGGAGAGCCGGGATGACCGCCGCCGCCGTCAGATGGTGTGCCATAGCCAGGCCGGTGAGGTAGGCGAGAACATACCACTTTTTCGGATGGCTGCCGAACGCCAGAGCAAGTACCAGAGCGACGAATAGCAGGTTCAGAGCGTACACTTCTACTGCGACTGTTTCACCCCAGAACGAGAGCGAAAGAGCCCAGATCAGAGTCAGGATGCCCGTGATGACGGGCCTGTCCCTTCCCCCGAGAACGAAGAAGAGTACAGGAATACTCGCCGCCGCCGTAAGGAGAGAGAACAGGTTTGCGCTGAATGCGGGTGTGAAGAAAAAGGTGATCGTCAGGAAGAGATGACCCAGGAGGGTGAACAGGGGATACCCGGGCGGGTGGGCGATGCCCAGCGTTCTGAAAGCCAGAGCGAACTCACCGCTGTCACCGACGTAGACCGTGCGGCACATGGTAAGGCAATAAACAGTCCCGCCGATCAGCAGCGGGACCAGCCATCCCCCATGAGTGGATTTCATCAGGATGTTTGCTTTCAAGATGTTGTTATTGCGGTCGGCGGGCAAGAACCTCCGGGGTCTATTTCAGCAGCACCATCTTGCCGCTGGCCGAGTTGTGACCCGTTTCCAACCTGTAAACGTAGAGGCCCGAAGGCAATCCGGTCGCATCGAACGTGCTCTCGTGTTTTCCCGGAGATCGGTAGCCGTCCACCAGCTCCGCGATGAGCTGTCCGGAAGCGCTGTAAATTTTAAGGGTAACGTGACCGGCCAGGCTAAGTGAATAGTGAATTGTCGTCACCGGATTGAACGGGTTGGGGTAGTTGTACGGCAGAGCGAAAGACGTCGGACCCGCCAGCGGTGATTCCTCTTCAGCCCAGAGCGCCTGGTTGTAGGGGAAGACACCCATGTCGGCGGTGGTCAGATCCGGATCTTTCGGACTCAAAGGATCGCCCGCGTCGATGCAGGGCGAATCAGCCAGGAGCGAATACTCTCCAGC
>JALGZU010000017.1 GCA_025774735.1 candidate division LCP-89 bacterium
AGAGAAACTAGGTCACTACATACAAAACAGCTAAAGCAAGGGAACACAACCTATGAGCCCTAAGACTAGTGGAAAATCAGCCGGATCGACTCTGTCTGCCGGAAATGTTCGGACTGTTCAGGGTCATCTAGACGCATCGAACAGGAAATTTGGCCTGGTGGTCTCCCGGTTCAATGAGCTGATATCCCGGAAATTACTCGATGGAGCGCTCGATTGCCTGCAACGCCACAGCGCGAACCCAGCCAACATCACCGTCGTCTGGGTGCCGGGATCCTTCGAAGTCCCGATTGCGGCGGCGCGTATGGCGAATTCGGGCAGCTATAACGCTGTCATCTGTCTCGGCGCAGTCATCCGTGGTGGGACGCCCCACTTCGATTATATCGCCGCCGAAGTGACCAAAGGAGTTGCCCAGACCGCCCTGCAGTATCAGTTCCCAGTCTCTTTCGGGGTGCTGACGACCGATACAATCGAGCAGGCATTGGAACGAGCGGGGACAAAAGCGGGTAATAAAGGATGGGACGCGGCCATCGGTGCGATTGAGATGGCTGATCTATGGGAAAAACTCTGATCGATGACAAAACGCTTGCTATTCTTTATTGCCCTATTGCTGTGCAATGGTGCAGCTGAGCTTTCCGCGACCAATTCAGATTGGCAGTTCCTGCCTTCCGTGCACTCTGTGCGAGAACTGATTTACCAGGACGGAGCTTTCTGGGGAGCCACCAACAGCGGCCTGTTCCGCTTCGATCATCAGGCCGAATCCTTTCAGTTTTATAACACCGTCGATAACCTCTCCTCGGTTGACATCTCTGCCATGGTCCTGGATGACCGGGGCAATCTCATCCTCGGAATGAAGAACGCCTACCTGGATATTTTCAACCTCACCACCCATCAGGTAATCCGCATCCCCGATTTGAGGCTGAACGAGGATATTTTCAGCATCTATGCGCTCTTCAGCTACGGCGGTGATATTTTCATCGGCACGGATGTAGGAGTGCACCGGCTGGTGTATTTCGACGATCTGGACAAATATTTGATCCAGAATACCTATGAAAATCTGGGCAGTTTCACTCCACAGAGAACCGCCGTCTATGCCATTGAAGTGTACGAGCAGGGATTGTGGGTTGGAACGGTCGAGGGTTTAGCCCGGGGGGATCTGAACGCGCCCTACCTCGAGTCGCCGGAAAGCTGGACGAATTATACAACTTCCCAGGGGCTGTCGTCGGACAGCGTGTCGGCGCTGGCGATCTACCAGGATACGCTCTATGTGGCCACCCCACTGACCGGTTTGAATCGTCTCGCCGGGACCGTTTTTGAACCTTTGAATGTGAGTTTCACAACCGGCATTACCTTTATGGAGGCGCACCAGGATACGCTCTATATGGGTAGACCTTACGGCATCTTCAACTGGTCCGGGGGGCAGGTGGGCGCCTACGGTTCGGGCAATGCACGCGGCAGGTGCCTAGAATTTGATGCGGATTCACTTCTGTGGGCCGGGTTTCAGACTATCAGAACATCATCGGGTGTCAGCAGAATCGGCGGATTGAAGAGGTGGAATTCGGATCACTGGACCACCTTTACTCCGGAAGGACCGCTGGCGATCTTCGTCGATGACATTCTGGTTGAAGAGGATGGATCTTTATGGGTATGCGGCAAGCAAGATCTCGGCTACAACAACGGCTGTCTAAGTCACTTCGACGGCAGCCACTGGATCAATCTGGGCCATCATAGCGAGGACACTTTAATCAGCAATTCCGCCAGCCCGGATAGCTTCTTCTGGTATCAACCCCGCCGGATGGTCAGGGATAACGCCGGAAATTTATGGGTGGGGAGCGATGGCCGCGGTGCGGCCTGGTTTGAATTTACCGGGGATACGGTTCTGGCGAAAGGGTACTACTCCGCGTCTTCGGGACACCTCTTTAACATCCCTTTGGTCAATTCACATTATTGCGTCGTCCGGGACCTACTCACCGATGATTGGGGCAACGTCTGGATATGCAACAGCGAAGCCGATCAGGTTCTGGGCGAATCCATTGCCATTGTGCCGTCCGATTTTATCAACGGAGTGCAGCCAACTCCGCCCTGGCACTATCTCACCGTGATGAACGATTTCGGCACGGCTCCGGTCCCCAACGCTTCCTACTACATAGATCGCGTCGTGGAAGATTCTTACGGGCGGAAGTGGTTCGGTGCCAATAACAACAAGGGCAGCGGCATCAAGATTCTTGACGATGGCGCCTCGCCCATCTCACCGCTTGATGATGTCTGGACGACGCTGGCCGATCCGCCGTCGACGAGCATCACCGCGCTCGCCGTCGACCGTGACGGCATCGTCTGGGTGGGTACGCCGGAAGGCGTGCAGTATTTTTATCCGGAGGAGAATCCGGATTATCTGAACGGCATAGACGTTTACGGCTTCCCCATCGGGTCGGACATCCGAACCATTGCCGTCGATCCTCAGAACAACAAATGGTTCGGTACTACCAGCGGAGTGTGCGTGCTAGGGGCGGATAACTTTACCTGGCTGAATGCATATACCGACCTCGAGGGGAATTATCCCAGTCCTTTACCGTCCGATGCCGTGTTATCTATCGCCTTCAATGCTCGCTCCGGTGACGCTTATATCGGCACCGAAAGCGGACTGGCCGTTCTCGCCACGCCGTACAAGCAGATGGGGCAGACCGTAAGCTATCTTTCCATCGTTCAGCCTAATCCGTTCGTGGTAGGGGATGGTGAAGATACCCGCCTCATCATCGACCCTATGGGGCTGTCCGAGACCAGCGAACTGAAGATTTTCAGTACCACCGGCTACCTCGTACGACATCTGGTGGGCACCGAAATCACTCTGGGCTGGGATGGACGCAACACCCGTGGAGAGCTGGTCGGGTCGGGGGTCTACTTGCTTCTCGCCTACGCTCCGGACGGCTCCGCACAAACCGGCAAAGTCGCCGTCATTCACCACTGACATGCTTCGTAAATTAACCGTCAACGATTACACCGTTCTATCGCAGGCTGAGATCGACTTTCAGCCCGGCATGAACGTGATCACGGGAGAAACGGGGGTGGGAAAGTCGCTCCTGCTGGATGCCGTGGGATCGCTGATGGGGGAACGCCGCACTAGCTTCCCCATCCGGGCGGGTCAAAGCAAATCGGTGATCGAGGCAGAATTCGATTCTCCGCCTGGAGGTTTGATCACCGCCTGGTTGGAGGTTCACGAGTTGCCGTCTGAGATTCCCGTTATCGTAAGGCGAGAATTCCACACAACCGAAAACTCCACTTCGAACCGCACCCGCATCTTCATCAACGACGTCCCCACCAATCTCGGCACTGCGAAAGAGTTGGGTTCGCTCTTGATCGACCTGCACGGCCAGCACGAAACGGTTGCCCTTTTCGAACGAGTTAAACAGTTGGATTTCCTGGATGCTTTCTCTGGTAAACCGGCCGTCTTGAAGCGTTATAGGGAGTGCTTCGATTTGGTGAGAGCCCTGCGGCAGAAACATGCGGAACTGACGGCGCTTTTGGAAGATTCCAGCGCTGGTACTGAGGTTCTGCGGAAGCAGGCCCGGGAGCTGAGCGATCTAGATCCGAAACCGGGTGAGATCGAATCAATAGAAATGGAACTGGAACGGCTGGAGAATTCCGAGAAGATATTTGAGCTCTGTTCCGAACTCTGCGACACCTTGAACGAAGCGCCTGGATCATCGGTGGAATTGCTGTCGAACGTCAGCAAACTCCTGCCATCCTTGTTTCCGTACTACCCCTCACTTGAAACCTGGACCAAGGATCTGGAGGGCGTTCGTTCCGCCCTGGTGGAACTGAATCGCACCCTGCAGGAGATCAGTCGCAGTATTTCGCACGATCCTCAGGTGGTCGAAGAACTGCGCCTGCGTTTGGCAGCTTTGACCGGTTATCAGAAGCGCTGGAATTGCGCGGGACGGGATCTGACTGACCACGCCGTTGAAATTCAACAACGGCTGGCCGGCATGGATGATCTGGCGACTCAATCCGAAAATGTCGGCCGGGAGATCGCCGGAAAGCAGGTAGAACTGATTGATGCGGGGATGGCGTTGTCGGAACATCGCAAGGGTGCCGCCGTCAAACTGGTGGAACTGGTTCAGCATCGTCTGGCGCTCATCGGTATGGAGAAGGCCAGGTTCAAGGTCTCTTTTAAGGTTCTGCGCACGGAACAGCCTCTCGAAAATGGTCTGGATGAGCTCGATTTCGAGCTGTCTCCCAACCAGAAGGTGCCCTTCCAGCCGCTCAAAAAGGTTGCATCCGGCGGTGAGATGAGTCGGATCCTGCTGGCACTGAAGAGTTCTCTGGCCGCGGCGGACCGGGTCGAGACACTGATTTTCGACGAAGTCGACCAGGGAATCTCCGGCCGCATCGCTCACATGGTCGGACTTCAACTGCTGGAGCTGGCGCGCAGCCATCAGGTGATCGTGGTGACTCATCTGCCCCAGATCGCTTGCCTGGGGGATCTGCACCTGTCGGTTCGATCCGGAGAAGGCGATAGCACTGCCGTTGTCGAGGAGTTATCCGGGGAAGAACGTGTCAACGAAGTGGCGGCGCTGTTGGCGGCAACGGGGATATCCGATGGCGCCCTGATGAATGCTAGGGAGATGCTCGATTCAGGACAGGCATTACGAAATCAATAACGGGACGGATTCATAGTGGATAAGTTTATCATACAGGGCGGTAACCGTCTGACTGGTTCTCTGGAAGTATCCGGCGCTAAAAACGCCTCGCTGCCGTTGATGGCGGCGGCTATCTTGGCCCCGGGGATTCACCGCCTTCGAAACGTGCCACAGTTGCGGGATGTGCGCACCATGGCTCATCTCCTGCGAGTGATCGGCGCCCGGGTCGATTTCGGAGATGATGATGCTGCAGACCGGGTGCTGAACATCGATACCACCAACTGTTCATTTTGTGAGGCTCCCTACGAACTGGTCAAGACGATGCGAGCCTCGATCTACGTACTGGGTCCCCTGTTGGCACGGTTCGGCGAAGCACGTGTTTCCATGCCCGGCGGCTGCGCCTGGGGACCGCGTCCCGTCGATCTGCACATCGCTGGCTTCGAGAAGCTGGGTGCCAGTATCAGCCTCGATGGGGGTTACATCGAGGCGCGAGCTTCTGAACTGCGGGGGACGGAGATCGATTTTCCAATCTCCTCTGTCGGCGCCACCGGAAACGTGATGATGGCCGCTGTTCTCGCCCGTGGTACTACGACTATCCGTAATGCTGCCCGGGAGCCGGAAATCGTGGCTTTGGCGGAGTTCCTCAATGCCATGGGTGCTGAGGTGCAGGGTGCAGGTTCCGAGCAGCTCGTCATCGAGGGTGTGAAAACGCTGCATCCCGTCGAATTCGAGAACATTCCCGACCGCATCGAAGCCGGCACACTTCTCTGCGCCGCGGCTATCGCAGGTGGCGATGTCACTCTGAACCGGCTGCGGCCGGACCATTTAACGGCTATCCTTAGTGGGCTTAAAATCGCCGGATTCACTATTGATGTAGGTGATAATTCGGTCAGAATTACTGCCGGCGGGCGAGCAAGACCCGTCGAAATTCGTACTGAACCCTATCCCGGTTTCCCCACAGACATGCAGGCACAGTGGATCGCCCTTATGAGCGTCGCCGAGGGCAACTCTTCCATAACGGATACCATCTACCCCGACCGCTTCACGCACGTTGCTGAATTACGCCGCCTGGGCGCCAGGATTGAAATGAACCGGAATACCGCTCACATCGAAGGGGTAGATAGACTGATCGGCGCCCCGGTCATGTCTACTGATCTGCGAGCTTCAGCCAGCCTGATTCTGGCCGGTTTGGCGGCCCATGGAAGCACCGACCTGTCGCGTATCTACCATATCGACAGAGGGTACGAGCGCATAGAAGAGAAACTGAGATCGTTAGGCGCAGATATCCAGCGCGTCGACGAGCCGATGTAAACGCCCTTGTAAAGGTAACGGCGCAACGCCTGCCTCCAGTAGTTCAATGGAAAACGGTTCCCCAGGCGGTTCCACAATCCTTACCCGAACTCCTTTTACGTATCATAGCACATTATGACGGTGTCGCGTTTACAGAATGGCCTCTTGGACTGGTATCGAGAGAATGCTCGCCTGCTGCCCTGGAGAGAAACTCGCGATCCTTATGCGATCTGGGTGAGCGAGATCATGCTCCAGCAGACTCAAGCCGAAACGGTTATTCCCTACTACCGGCGGTTCATTAAGACTCTCCCGGATCTCCGCTCACTGGCACAGGCTGATTTAGGCGCTGTTCTAAAGCTGTGGGAAGGCTTGGGATACTACGCGAGGGCCCGTAATCTGCACAAAGCAGCTGAAATGATCCTGGAAAACCTCAGTGGGGATATACCTGCGGATTATTGCTCGCTAAAAAAACTTCCCGGCATCGGTGACTACACCGCAGCGGCTATTGCGTCCATCGCTTTTGGAGAATCCGTCGCTGTCCTGGACGGCAATGCAAAGCGGGTCTACGCGCGTTGGATCGCTCTGAAGACGGATCCAGGCACAAAAACCGGCGTGAGTGCTTTGCGCAGGATCGCCGAAAAATCCCTGCATCAGACCGATCCGGGCACATGGAACCAGGCAGTAATGGAGCTGGGTGCAATCCTCTGTTCTCTGAGAGCACCTGGATGTTCCCTCTGCCCGGTAAAAGCCGATTGTCTGGCGCTTAAAAAGGAGATGACAGAACAGATCCCCCGCCGGAAAAAGAGGAAACGGCTGCCCCACTACCAGGTGACAGCCGGCGTGATCTGGCATCAGGATGCCCTGTTGATTGCGCGGCGGAAGGAGGAGGGTCTTCTCGGTGGATTGTGGGAATTTCCCGGGGGTAAACTGGAGGATGGAGAAACCCTGCAGGAATGTCTCGAGCGGGAGTTAGCCGAGGAACTCGAGATCAAGGTTGAAGTGGGGGAGAGACTGACCGAAATAAAGCATGCTTACACACATTTTCGAATAACGTTGCATGCCTTCAACTGCTCTTATATTTCCGGTCCTCCGCAGGCTTTGGGCTGTGCCGAATGGAGATGGATCCAGCCAGCGCAACTTGACGAATTTGCCTTCCCGCGCGCCGATCGCAAAGTCATCGAAATACTAATGCAGGATTGATCGAAATCGGATCCCCGATAAGGTGATATAATGGTTCCGACCTTAGAGCCACGCGATGGCCCTCGCTCATGAGATCACGCCAGGTCGAAGAATCCTCTGCAGACGACGAATTCATCTCCTGCCTTTGACCAGCTACCTTCATTTTAAATACCTTTCAAAGTGCGCATTTCCCGGCAGCAAATGGAAGAAAATGAAAATTCTTCTCGGTATTTTCGCTTTTAATATATATTTTCTCTTATTGTAGCTGGAGGATTTTTCCACTTGAAACTGGAACTTTGTTGGAGATCGTGTCCTAGGTAACTTGTCACCGTTCTGTCCTCCGCTCCGGCGACGGTTTAAAATGCAAAACAGTTGGATGAAAAATAAAACTGGTAATACTTTATCTTCAAACGGTGAGGAGACTGTATAATGAAGAAGAGATTCTGGATAGTTGTGTTGGCACTGCTAATTCCGACGATCTCCATGGCGAATATTGGATTCAGCGGCTGGGGATTGCGTGGGGGGCTTTCCGTCGATCCGGATCAGATCAATGTCGGCGTCCACTGGAACCTGGGCGAATTCATCCCCGACCTCCGTTTTCAACCCAATGTTGAACTAGGCTTCGGAGATGATGCCTTTCTGTTGATGCTGAACGGGGCGGCGTTCTACCTGTTCGACATCAGCGAATCAAATTTCAGACCCTACGCTGGCGGTGAACTGACGATCACCTACTGGCGAATGGATACTCCAGCAGGAGACGCCGATGACCTGGAACTCGGGCTGTCACCGCTGGGTGGTTTCGAATTTCCCTTCTCAAAGAGCGTGATGGGCTTCGTCGAACTGAAGATCGGCATCGCGGACGTTCCCGATTTCAGGGTGACGGTCGGCGTGCATCTGTGAGCCGATGATTTACTGATGCGAAATGTATAAGGGCGGATCTGATGATCCGCCTTTATATTTCCGTTCTCCTGCCGAATCCGCTTGACATGTGCTGCGATTATACTTATATTTAGGTCGCCAGTTGAATTTTGCGAAAGTGGCGGAATTGGCAGACGCGCTGGATTTAGGATCCAGTCCTGGAAACGGGGTGGGGGTTCGAGTCCCCCCTTTCGCACTGGGCAAAAATAAGGCGATTCCGATGTGCCGGAATCGCCTTCTGTATAGTTGCTTCATTGCGGCTACTTGAGCAGCACCATCTTTCCCGTGCTCACGAATTTCCCCGCTTCCAGCCGGTAAATATAAATCCCTGACGCTAGGCCCGATCCGTCGAATACCACCTCGTGGTAACCGGAAGAGAAATACTCCGTAGTCGGGGTCGTCCTCGACCCCGACTTGCTAACTTGTCTTCCGTGTATATCATATACATCAAGCTTTACCTGACCCGCCACCGGCAACTCAAAACTGATCACCGTCGATGCGTTGAAGGGATTGGGGGAATTCTGGTGAAGACGGAAACCTGTAACTGGTGTGGCTTGCACCGACACTGTAATAGGATCGGAGAAGGTGATCGATCCACTAATACCGATCTGTTCCAGACGGTATTCGTAGGTTTCCCCCGGTTGTGCCGTTTGATCGGTGAAAGTATAGGTATGCGGTACAACCGTCGTCCCATGACCGGGTATAAGCGGGCTGACGTCCTGGTACTGCCCTTCATCCTGCCTTCGTTCGACTTTCCAGCCGTAGCAGTCGATTTCTGATGCCGTCTGCCAGGTGAGTTCGACTCCATTGATTATTACTTCAGCCTCAAAACTCACCAGCACCACCGGCGTCGGCGGCCCGGATTGGGTGTATTTGATGGTTAGATAGTCATTCTGTGTCGATTCCGAGAAACTACATCCAGTTACATAAACATTTCCCAATGAGTCAACATCAATCGCATCAGCACTATCGTTTATGTTTTCCGGGCCATTGTAGGTTGCGATCCATTGTTCCACACCATTAGTATTATATTTGATTGTGACAAACATCATATTATCTCCAGCGCCGGGTAATTCATCGCAGTATCCTGTTACATAAACATTTCCCTCGTAATCTAGTAGAAGGCCACCACTGGGAATATCAACACCATCACCTGGACCGTTATAAATGGCTACCCACAGTTCCTCTCCATCAGGACTATACTTAATGGTAGCCCAATCATAATTCACACCCCAGCTCATCCCGGTCACGAAAACGTTACCATCCGAATCAACAGCAATGGAAAATCCTTTATCCTCATCATCTCCAGATCCGTTGTATGTCGCAATCCATTGTTCAATACCATCGGAATTATATTTGATGGTTGCATAATTCCAAGATGAAAAGTTTATTCCCCAACTATATCCCGTTACATAAACATTTTGGTCATTATCTACAGATATTGCATAAGCCACATCGACATAATTTCCTATACCATCATAACTTGCTACCCATAATTCTTCGCCATCATTGTTATATTTAATGGTAGCATAGTCTGTCGATGAAGTTTCAAATATAAAACTTCCGCCCGTTACATATATATTCTCTTCTTCGTCAATTTCCATATTCCATGCCCTATCATTACCATTTCCTGTTCCATTGTAATTCACGATCCACTGTTCTATGCCCTCTGAATTATATTTAATTGTTGTGTAGTCTTTGTCAGATGGATATGAAATGGTGCTATAACCAGTTACATACACATTACCATCGCTGTCCGTTACTAATGAATAAGCACAGTCCACATAATTTGCGGGACCATTATACCTGGCTACCCATTGTTCGACACCTGTTGGATCATATTTGACTGTTGCATAATCTTTTGTGTTTATACTTACTCCCGATCGGCTATATCCGGTGATAAAAATATTGCCAAATGGATCTAAGTCTATTGAAGTTGCACAATCTTCACTATTGCCCGGTCCATCGTATGTAATCCACCACTGTTCAACGCCCTCTGCATCATACTTAACGGTAGCAAAATCTAAATTCAAGTAGTACCCACTTTCGCCTGTGATATAGACATTTCCTTCATCATCTACTGCAATAACTTTAGCAGCATCTCCACCATTTTGTGGCCCGTTATAATTTGCCACCCATTCCTCCCACACCTGGGCACGGGCCGGGCTGCTGGCATGAACAAAGATCAACAAAATCACCGCCAGCCAAACAGAAATTAGTATCGCCCTTTTCATGGCTTCACCTCCACGAAATTCAGAATAATACTTTTCCCTAAACTTAATAAATAAATTCGTCATTGTCAAGCACTTTTTATTATCCGGGTAAAAATTTTTTGATTTTCGTCTGGACATTCGATCAAAAAAAGGCGCCCCGTAGTTACGAGACGCCTCTTATCGTTTTGGTTCTTAACGTTTTATTTCATCAGCACCATCTTGCCGGCTTCGACGAAATCGCCCGCCTGCAACTGGTAGATGTACACGCCTGAAGCCAGGCTCGATCCGTCGAAGGTGACGTCGTGAGCGCCGGTGTTGCGCCATCCGTCAACCAGTATCGCCACGCGGCTGCCCTGTGAGTTGTACACTTCCAAACTCACCAGGGATGCTTGAGGTAGACTAAAGCTGATGGTCGTCACCGGGTTGAACGGATTCGGCGAGTTGGAGTGAAGCACGTACTTCGCTGCCGAGGCATCGAAATTCAGTTCGCCGGCTTGAGCGCCGTTTTCGATGCAGCTCCAGGATCCGGATGCTCCATCCGAGACGCCTTCCTTGGTAAACGCGAAGGTATCGCAGGACCAGATCACGCCCATGGCTTCATCGCCGATGAACGAGCGGTAGAAGTATTCGCCCGCGGGGGCGTTGCCCGGTATCTCCTGGCTCATATCCCGGGTCATGGACTGTGCGGGCTGCATAGTGATGCTCCGGGAGAGCACCGGTCCGTAGACCGCGCCGTTGGGCAGCACCACGTCCATCCAGACGTCGAAGGTCGCAGCGTTCACCGGGGCACTAAGATCCACCGTGTAGTTGAACGAACCGCCTGTAGCCGGGATCACGATCGGCAGACTTTCCGGTGTCAGGGTCACCGCCACCGGGAAATTCTCTTCCGGCGGAGTGAAGAGTACGGCGTAATCGTTCTGCACACCCAACGAGGTCGGATCGTAGGCGCCGTTCATGCCTAATTCAATCCCGACCGCTTCGGCCTGGTTCTCGATGCCGAAAGTCGCTTCGGATGGATCAGATACCGTCAACCACTGGAAGAGGATCTTGCCGTCTCCGGTCGTGGTGGGATGCTGAGCCGGATCGTAGAGGACCACCTGGAAGGTTTCCAGAGCCGTCTCCGGAGTCCACTGCGGCACCTGGTAAAATTCCACCGTGAAAGTCCCGGCTGCCGCGTCATGATAAGTGGCGATCTGGCCCCCATGTTCCAGATTCAGGTCTTCCCAGAAGGGAGCCAGCATGGCGGGAGGTCCGTCGGCGTCGGGGATGGCTGAATTGGACCAATCCACCTCTGTTACGGCGTCGCCGAAAGCCACCCAGCCGTTGGTGCAGATGGTGATCTGGTCGTACGACAAGCCGTAGTACTGGAAGCTGAATGGCAGGTCCACGAGTGCCGAGAAATCATCCTGGGTTGTCAATTCGGCCACTTCCGTTCCCGCACCACCCGCGGTCGGAGCGATTTCAGTCCAGTTGAACGCCGGACCGCCGGGATCGCCGCTTTCCAGAGCCACGTAGCCGTACGCATCCGGCCCTGTAGGCAGCGTCGTGATCGGAGGTCCGATCCAACCCTTTAAGGTGAAGGCGTAAAGACCGTCGATATCGGTATAAGCTAAGATTTTGTAGCGGTAAGCATCCTGAATCGGAACAGCGTCGTTGTACTCGGCATAAGCGCCGGGGGTCACTCCGTTCAGATCGGCGATCAATTCGCCGTTGCGATAAATCATCACGCCGTTCAGGGAAGATATCGCCGAACCGTCCGTGTTTTCTATCGGATTGGTCCAGGAGAGCGCCACGTCAAATTCGTTGGGAGTCGTGACGACCTGGAGGTCGGTCGGCATCAGGGGGCGCACGGTGTAAGGGATTGCGCCCATGTCGTATTCTGCCTGACCGGCTCCGATCAGGGGGGAGGTGGCATTCAGGGAGAAGTCGCCGTTCAAAGGATCAACGAAATCGGGATCGTTGTAAAGGTCGCCTGTTCCAGGCCAGGGGTCGAAGCTAGACCACGACCCGCCGCCTCAACCTGCGCACCATTCCTCGTAATCCCCCTCCGCGTTCCCCCAGGCGTTGTTGAAAGCCAGCCAACGGGACACGTTCTCATCGCAGGAGACGCCGATGTGCGACGAATACGCGAAGATGTTGGAAGTAAGGGTCAGGTTCGAACCGGAATCGAACCAGACAGCGTCGACGTTGCCGGCGAAGGTGCAGTGATCGATCCAGCCGTGACCGCCCGATTCAAATGAGACAGCCTTGTCGGTCGATCCGGTCAGGATGAGGCCGCAGACGTCCAATATTGCCGTTGGTTGCACGCCGATGGTGCCGCCCTGCAGGTCGACCAGTGCTCCGCAGCTGATGATGCAGACCGTCTCGTCCGCCAGATGCAGCCCGCCGGTGTAGGTCTCCGCCGGGTCGAGAACGATCAGGCGGTCGTAGCCGGCACCGGGCAGAGCTTCGTCGTACGCCTGCTGCAGCGGGATCGCCAGCGCCTGACCCGACCAGATTACTACTACAACCAGCGCTAGAACTATAGAAACTTTCTTCATGCCTCCTCCTATCCGTGATTTTGTCAAAGTTTACCGTACTTATGAAGGTTACTTTGGTAATAATATAACAAACCTTTGCCCCAATTGCAAGCAAAAAGATACGACCAGTGAAAAAAGCGTCCCGATCACCTGGGACGCCACTCGATTGATTAGAAACCGTTTCGCTTTGTAGGGCGGGGGTGTTCCGAAGGGACTCCTTTGGAGCTTCCCCCGCCAATAATCATTTTAACAAGACCATTTTCCCCGTCCCCATGAATTCCCCCGCCTCCAGCCGGTAGATATAAATCCCCGACGCTAATCCCGACCCATCGAAGGAAACTTCGTGGTAACCGGCCTCCAGCCAGCCGTTCTGCAGGGGCGATCTTTGTGATCGCCCGCAAACATCGAATACCTCGAGCTTCACCTGACCCGCAACCGGCAGTTCGAAGCCGATGACGGTTGATGCGTTGAAGGGATTGGGATGAGCACCATAAAGTGCGAATTCATCTGGAGATGCCGAATAAGTCATTTCGTTCTCAAGACCTTCAAATTCTTCACCCCAATTGTGCCATTCACCTTCTTCATCACCGTCCGTTGTACCCAGCTTGGTGAAGATAAAAGTGCTAACCGACGTATCCGCACCCACCACCGCGTATCCGCGATATTCGTAAATGCCGCCAGGTGTAAATGCAGGTACATCCTGCGTCCTCAACTTGCTCAGGTTCGTATTTGCAGGAATAGACGCGGTTACCAGACCGATCACCGGACCGTAAGTCGATCCGTCGGGTAATTCAACATCGCACCAGATATTGGCCGTCTGATCTGATCCCGTACAGTTCGAGACCGTAATCAGGAAATTAAAGCTGCCTCCAGACGAGGGAATCAGCAGGGGCGCATCGTATGGAGTCACCAGAATCCGTAAGGGAATGCTCTGATTGTAGTAGTTTGCGCCGATGTCGGCGATGGTACTATCCGGATCCCAGGCCCCATAAGGATTTCCGGCATCGATACAGGGCGATCCCCAGAGGATGTTGCCGTGCGGCTGAGCGATAGTGGCGAACATTGGATTCTCATCGATATTTCCAACGCCAGCCCAGCCTCCCTCAATGTTAGAATAGGTCACCTCCCCCGTATAACCGCCGATCTGACCCGCTGAATTACCTCGGACGGTTGTATTAGTGATGGGAATGGTAGTTGATTGGAAGTACAAACCGCCATAAGAAGCAGAAGTGTTGTTTCGGATGGTGCACTTATTGACCAAACCGTTGGATGTGTAAAAGAAGACACCCCCGCCGGTTAGTGTGGCATGGTTGAAGGTTACGTTGTTGCGGATGAACTGCAAGTTGGACACATTGTGTATGTAAACTCCACCTCCTTGGTGAGCGGAATTGCCGCTGATGATGTTGTCAATGACGAGCTGGTTGTTGGCGTTGCCGCTCAGATACAATCCACCGCCATTATATCCTGGTCCGCTGGAATTGTTGGCGATGAAATTGTTTTGGAACGTATTGTTTGGTGAGTTACAAAAGATACCGCCTCCCCAGAGCAAAGAATAATTATCGGTTATTTCATTTTCGATAATTTGATACGGACCACCTAATGCAAAAATTCCAGCACCCTGTTCATTTGAGGCATTGTCTAATACTAGATTGCCCTTTATTATGCTTTCCAAATTTGATTGAAGGTATATCCCCCCGCCATTTTCAGCTGCGAAGTTACCGATAATCAAGTTGTTTTCAATCGTAGGATTTGAAATATAATTTTCTAGACCCCCAGCACAACCATAATTTGCATAATTATAACTGATAGTATTATTGCTGATTATACCACCGAGACCAGGTGAACTACTCACTGTGACGCCTCCGCCATGATAATGTGCCCAGTTATCCGTAACGGTGTTATTCATGAAATTAACGGTGGTCAGTACAATAAAAACACCACCCACGTCGTCATCTGCCCAGTTATTGGCGATGTAATTATCTGTGATTAAGATATTGGAATTGTAGAAATAAATACCACCACCGCCGTATTGTGCGAAATTATTAGTAATCGTACAAAAGCTTATCTCAGAATTGGAATTCGTCCCCCATATACCTCCGCCATCATCGTCGGCTTTGCAACTGTCAATTTCACAATATGTAATTGTGGGGCTGCAGTGATCAATCTGGATTCCCCCACCATCATTGTCCGGCCCGGAAGCGTAACCGTGTTTGATGATACAGTACTCTAGCCTGCTTGTATCCGCCGCCTCTAAGAACCGGATGCCATGCCAATATTGATCGGGGTAATACCAATCGAAACGTATGGGATCCGCTGCCGTTCCCACGGCTTGAAAGCCGGCTGCGTTCATGACGATGAGTTTGTAATCGCCCGTGAACAGGACTTCTACACCTGAAACAATCGATAAACCCATTCCGGAAGGGATTTGAATTTCGCCCGTTACCAGCACTGTATCAGTTACCCATTCGCCGGAAACATTGCCGGAAACCCTGATCATCCTCCCCCATGCGACGAGTGGAATCACCAAATTAAGATAGAGAAGAATTTTTAGGAAACGCATGGTTGCCTCTAATAAATTCATCTAGGAAAAACTAACCTCATTTCAAAATAACAAATAAATTCATCATTGTCAAGCACTTTTTATTATCCGGGTAAAATTTTTTCGCCAGCCGCTCTCCTGCCCGTTTGGGCACTTGGGTGCGGATTCGCTTGATTTGGGGCGTTCTAATGCTTACATTAATCCGATCCATGAAACGACTGATCCAACATCTCACCTCCGCCGAAATCCTGCAGGGAGCGCCCTCCTACCAGCGCTACGAGGAGGCGCGTTCTCCCCGCTTCGACGACCAGTCCCTCGACATTGATCCCGAAAACGAAGCGGCGTTGAAACGGATCGGAATTGACCGACTCTACCGCCACCAGGCCGAAGCGCTGCGGGCTTTCAACGACGGCTTTAATCCTCTGGTGGTCACTCCCACGGCTTCGGGCAAGAGCCTGATCTACCAACTGGCCATCATGGAAGAGCTGAGGAAGGATCCCGATGCCCACATGCTCCTGCTCTTCCCGCTGAAGGCGTTGGAGCAGGATCAGTTACAGCGGTTGAGAGAGCTGCTCGATCTGAGCGGCCTGTCCGAACGCTCCTCCGCCGCCATCGTGGACGGCGACACCTCCCGGGACGAGAGGGAGAAGCTGCGTTCTAAACCGCCCAACCTGATGCTGACCAACCCGGACATGCTGCACTACGGCATCCTCCCTTATCACCGCGGCTGGTCGGCGTTTTTCCGCAACCTGCGCTGCATCGTCATCGACGAACTGCACATCTACCGGGGTATCTTCGGATCGCACGTCTTACAGATCCTGCACAGGCTGGACCGCATCTGCCGCTTTTACGGGTCGACCCCGCGCTGGATCGCCGGATCGGCCACCATCGGCAATCCGCTTGAATTGGCCAGGGGGCTCACGGGCGTAGATTTCACCCTGATCGAACGCAACGGCGCGCCGATGTCGGGACGGCATTTTCTCTTCCTGAATCCGGTGGATAGCCCTTACACCCTGGCAACGCGCGTCCTGCCCGACGTCTTGAAAAAAGGTTACAAGGCCATTGCCTTCACCAAGTCCCGCCGGGCCACGGAACTCCTGCACCGCTGGATTCTGGACGGCCATCCCGAACTGGAAGAGCGGCTGAGCAGTTACCGGGCGGGTTTCCTGCCCGAAGAGAGGCGCCGGATCGAGAGCCGTCTTTTAGGCTGCTGTTGGGCTATCCCGGCACCATCTCGGCCATGATGCAGAGAGCCGGGCGGGCGGGGCGGAGCGAACGGGATTCGCTGGTCATCCTGATCGCCGGTGAGGACGCCCTGGATCAGTATTTCATGCGCCATCCGGACGAACTTTTTCTGCGCCCCAGCGAAGCCGCCGTCGTGGACGGCACCAACGCGGATATCCTCAAATCGCACTTGATTTGCGCCTCGGCTGAGGTCCCTCTGGCTGAGAAGGAACCCTACCTGAGCGATGAAGCCAGAAAACACCTCTCCGTGCTGGTGAACGAGGGCAAACTGATCCCCGGAGCAGGGGGGAGGCGCTGGTTCCCGGGTATCCCGAAGCCGCACCGGAAGATCAATATCCGTTCCGTCGGCGAGAGCTATTCCATCCACGACGCTAAAAGCGGCCGCCAGATCGGTGATATCGGCGAAGGGCGGCTCTGGAGCGAATGCCACCCGCAGGCGGTCTACCTGCACCGGGCGCGCCAGTACCTGGTCGAGAAAATCGACGACGGCCCCAAGGTGGTCCACGCAAGGGCAACTGATCTGGATTATTACACCATGGCCCTGGGAGAAAAGGAGACCGAGATTTTATCGAGGGGACGGGAAGTCAAGCTGGGTTGCGGCAGGGCCATCGAAGGCGAACTGAAGGTGACCCAGCGGGTGACCGGTTATCAGAAACGGCGCCTCTTCGGCGGGCAATTGATCTCCACGCACGACCTCGATGGACCGCCCCAGATTCTGATCACGCGCGGCTACTGGATCGAATTCGACGACGATCTCCAGCAAAAGGTCGAAGAGAACCGTTTCCACTACATGGGCAGCCTGCACGCTTCGGAGCACGCCCTGATCTCGGTCTTTCCGCTGGAAGTGATGTGCGACCGCGGCGACGTCGGCGGCATTTCGTTCGTACATCATCCCCAGGTGGGCGGAGCGGCGATATTCTTTTATGATGCCTATCCCGGCGGTCTGGGCATCACGCGGCGGGCGTTCGACCGTCTCGGTAGTCTTATCGGGCGCACCCTGTCGCTGGTTAAAGAGTGCCCCTGCGAAGACGGCTGTCCCTCTTGCGTGCATTCGCCCCGCTGTGGAGCAGGCAACCGTCCCCTCGACAAATTAGGCGCCATGTTCGTCATGAACGGACTTCTACAGGAGATGGAAAGAGGCGAGATCGAAGAAGAGACTCCACCCGTCCCAATGAAGATTGAAAAAGTGCCGCCTTCCGTAACCGAACCGGAAATCAGGCGGCAACTTCCCGCTGATCTGCAGGGGAAGAAAGTTTTCGCCTTCGACCTGGAGACCCAGCGTGGCCCGGACGAAGTCGGCGGCTGGGGCAACGCCCATCTCATGGGATTGAGCCTGGGAGTCGTCCAGGATTTGAACAGCGGAGAGTTCAAAACCTATCGCGAAGAGGGCGTCGACGATTTGATCGCAGACCTCTTCGACGCCGATCTGGTCGTGGGTTTCAACTGCATCACCTTCGATTTCGAGGTGCTGGCGGGCTATTCCGGCCGCGACTTCTCCGAAATCAACACGATCGATCTGTTGAAGCAGGTTCAGGCCGCCTGCGGGGTGCGGCGCAGCCTGGATTCCCTCGCCAGAGTGAACTTGAACAAGCAGAAAACCGGAACCGGCCTGCAGGCTCTGAAGTACTATAGGGAAAGCCGCTGGGATGAACTGGAAGCCTACTGCCGCATGGACGTCAAAATCACGGCGGACCTGTTCTTCCTGATTCTGCACGAGGGAGCGGTCAAGGTCGAGAACAAGCGCGGTGAAGTGACTGCATTTGAGTGCAAGTTGGACCTGGATCAACTGCTCGAGATGCAAAAAAGATAAAAATAGTTTTGCGTCGAAAAGAGTTGCATTTGACTTTTGGATATGTTATATTCGGAAAGTTTCCGAAGCGACCGTCCCGATCCGTCGGGACGGCTGTTTTTTCGAGTGTCAATGTAAAGAAGCCGCCCAGCAAGGCATTGCAGGGGACAGTTATTCTGCTGCGTTCAATAGCCGCCGCTGATCCAGGAATTAGCAGGGATTTCTAATTCTACTAGTCTAAGGAGGAGCAATGAAAATATTTAGACTTATCGGCTCGTTGGCTTTTGTGCTCGGGCTCTTCACTGCAATATTTGTCGGGATACCATGGTACGTGATCGTTGCCGATGATCCGGTCATGCCCTGGTGGTTCAGGATAGCGATTTTCTGTCTTCTGGGAGGTATCCTTGTGGTTCTGCTGACGGTGGCTCTCGAACAGAGGAAACACAAGATGTCGACAGAAGGGCCGCTGCCTGCCGAGTCAGATCGCACCGTTTTGATATTGAATTCCACAATCCTGCCCGGCAGGGAGATCACAGAGATTCTCGGTCTGGTGCAAGGCCATACTGTATTTGCTATCTGGCTTGGCAAAGATCTATCTGCCATAATCAGGTTGATCCTTGGCGGTGAATTGACTGAATACACAGAGATGATGGGAAGGGCCAGGGCAGCCGCTACCAATAGGATGATTGCCCAGGCTGCAGAGATGGGGGCGGATGCAATAATCAATGTCCGCTATATGACCACGAGTGTTGTAGGGAGTGCGGCTGAACTCCTGGCTTACGGCACAGCTGTCAAGGTCAGCGAATAAATCGCCTTGCGGGGGGATAGTAAATCGCACCTAAGGCTAAACATTTCTAACAAATAATTTTTCGAGCACTTAAAAGTTACATGTTCAAACGCATCCTGATCGCCAACCGCGGTGAGATCGCCGTACGCATTATACGCGCGGCGCGCGAAATGGGTATCGAGACGGTGGCCGTCTATTCCGACGCCGACCGGTTAGCCCTGCACACGCGGCTGGCCGATTTCGCCTATAACATCGGTCCCCCGCCTTCGACGGAGAGCTACCTGAATGTCGAGCGCATCATCGACGCGGCCTTAAAATCGAAGGCGAAGGCGATTCATCCGGGCTACGGTTTCTTAGCGGAAAATCCCGAATTCGCCGCCCGCGTGGCCGAAGCAGGCCTGGTGTTCATCGGCCCACCGCCGCAGGCGATCCGGGATATGGGTTTGAAAACGCGCGCCCGTGCGATTATGAAAAAGGCGGGTGTTCCCGTCACGCCGGGTACAGAATCGGCCGTTAAACCCGGCAAGAAGGCCGAAGAGTCAGCGCGTCAGATCGGTTATCCGGTGCTGATCAAGGCGGCGTCGGGGGGCGGCGGCAAGGGTATGCGCATTGTATCGGATCCGAAAGAGTTGAAAAAGTCCATGGAAGCGGCCAGCCGTGAAGCCGCCTCCGCTTTCGGCGATCCCCGGATATACATCGAGAAATATCTGGAAG
>JALGZU010000278.1 GCA_025774735.1 candidate division LCP-89 bacterium
CCGGTGATCTTTACACCTTACTTAATCGTTCTCTGGACTTGCAGCCTTACGCCAATATTCAGCGCTCATTAACAGTAAATGTCCCTGCAAGTGCTCCATCGGGTACATATACGATGTATGGTCGATGCGGTGTTTTTCCCGGAACAGTCTGGAATGAAGCGTCCTTCACTTTCCTAAAACAGGCTAGAGGCGAAGGCATTTTCGATCCTGCGCAGCTAACCGTCAGTGGCTGGAATTTGGACGAACACCCTGTCGATTCCAAAGAATCCCCGACAGATTTCACACTGATGAGTGCTTACCCTAATCCGTTCAATCCGACCACGACACTCAGCTTTACACTGCCGGAAGCCGGCAAGGTCTCCCTGACCGTGTACGACGTCTTCGGGCGCGAGGTGGCACGGCTGGTCGACGGATGCTACCAGGCCGGCTGCCACCGTGCCACATTCTCCGGCGATGGATTCCCCAGCGGCGTCTACTTCGCGAATCTAATCACCACAGAACGCACCTTAACCGAAAAAATGCTGCTGTTGAAATAGACGCTTCAATCCCCTGAAAGCTCGGTTACTTCAGTTGACCGGGCTTTTTGTTGTCTTCACATTTACCTGGAGCATGCTCTGACGGCTTGATGTTGGATTTCGGCATCCGGAATCGCCGCAATACAAATCCCGCACTCTATGAAACAAGCCGGCAACCTGATGCGTTTACATACAGAGAATGCAGGACAATTCCGGAGTAATTAGGGATCATACCATGAAAAATGGCATAAGCGTTATCTGCCTGACTCTCATCATCGCCGTGAACACCGTCTTCTTCGGCTGTGATGAAGGAATCACCAACAGCGAACCGACTAATGAGTACGGACGCGTCGGATTTATCCATGCCGCCGCGAGCACCGGGGAGATCGACTTCAAATATCTCTCTCTCGATGAGCCTGTCTACGAATATATTTTTCAAGGAGCGACCTACTGTGGTCAATATGGCTACTACTACTTCGTTACCGGTTCACGCTCCTTCCGGGTGTACCTGACGAATACAAACATCTCCGTGGCGAGCGATACCATCGTTCTCGCTGAAGACGAAAAATACACGATCATCGCCAATGACCTGGAAGCGACCATCAACCCGGAATTACTGGCGTATCCGGATACCCTGGCCCTCCCTGCCACCGGGAAGGTCTTCCTGCGCTTCATACACGTCTCTGCCGACGCTCCCGATCTGAACGTGCACGATGCGAACGACAGCCTGCTGGTCTCGATTTTAGTGCACTACCAATCCTCGGCGTATCTCGAACTCGATGCCGGCACCCATGAATTTGATGTCTACTTCTCAGATTCCCTGGTGCCCTACACCACCCTGGATCCCTTCACCCTGATCTCCGGGAACAACTATACCGTCGTCCTGTCCGGATCGGTCGATGGGCTCCCGGGTCCTGCCTTCAACGGTGAACTCTACCTGGAAACCGGCCTCTAACTGCACCCGTAACGAAATTAATCCCATCACGAATAACGGAGAAATAGCCCGTTGAATCGGGCTTATTATTGTATCTCCTCTGAGGCTGAGTCGCTTACAAAAACCGAGAATATTGTGCTTGATTTATAATATAACTCCTGTTATATTACATTTATTATATAAAAATGATGCGATGCCCCCCAAGCGAAAGTTTGCCAAAGCTGACATCATCCGGGCGGCTTATGATATCGTGCGCGAAGATGGGTTGAACGAGCTCAGCGCCCGGAAAATTGCGGACCGGATCAACTCCTCGGTGGCGCCGATCTACAGCCATTTCGACTCCGTGGACGAGCTGCGCCGCACCGCACTGAAACTAGCCCGGGAGACGCTGTTTCGTTATGTATCGGCCACCGAGACGAATCGTACCTCCCGCAGATTGATGCTGGGCCTGCTCCGCTTCGCCAGGGACGAGCGCAACCTTTTCGAAGCCCTCTTCATTCACCGCACATCGAAGGACTTCGCCTCTGAATTCAAGACCATACTTTACCTCGAATTGAATAAGGGTGGGGATGCAACCAACCTGCCGGACTCTGAGCGTGACCTCCTCATGGAGACGATCTGGATGATGGCATTCGGCGCTGCGTCCCTGCTGTCGATCGGTCATCAAGACGAGACGACTGAAGACAGGTTGATCGCATCGTTAGAAAAAATTGAGTCGTCATTTACTGGTTCCTGATTTAAGTAAAAGAGGGCGTTATGAAGTTTGCACACTGCTTGTCTCCACTGCAGTCAATAACATTTATCCTGGTGATAGTCATATGTTTGGTGGTCATACTCCCCGTAACCGCCGCTGATAATGCTGACGACGAGCCCGTCTACGCTCCCTTTCAGGTCTCCTTCGTCCCTGGATTCGGCACACATCCAAAGGGCAATGTCGAGGTGGATTTCTCCTTCAACATCCTCGCCGGTAGAGTGGCACGCGTCAAGCAGTTCGAACTCGGATCCCTCCTCAACTGGGAAACCGAGTCCATGAGCGGTCTGCAGATATGTGGCCTGGTCAATCTTGTGGAAGGATCTGCCAACGGGGTTCAGCTGAGTGGCCTGGCTAACGTGGTCATGAGGGATGCCAATTCGGTGGCGCTGGCCGGGCTGGTAAACTATAGCGGAGCCGAGGTAGACGGTATAAGCCTCGCCGGTCTCGCCAATTATGCGGCGAGTGACATGACGGGTATCTACGCCTCCGGCATTGCAAACGCCACGGTGAACTCTTTCACAGGGATCGGCTTATCGGGCATAGCCAACTATGCAGAAGATGAATCCACGGGAATTCTCCTCGCTGGCCTTGCAAACTGCGCTCTGCGCAATTCTACCGGCATCTATCTGGCCGGACTGACGAATTGTTCAACCGGCCCAGTCGATGGGATCTTCCTGTCAGGTCTGCTCAATTACTCCGACGATTTCGATGGCATCGAGGTAAGCCTCGTCAATGTCGCCCGGGACGTGGCGGGCATCCAGGCCGGGTTGATAAACTATGCCCGGTCCGTCGATGGGATCCCCTTCGGGCTTTTCAGCTATGTCGAGGAAGTGCCCCTGCGCTTCGATGCATGGATCAGTGAAACCGCCGCACTGACCTTGGCGGTGCGCAGCGGCAACGGGCGCTATTACCCCCTGCTCGCCTTCGGCATCAATCCCTACGATAAGCCCTTCCATTGGATGGCCGGTTGGGGTTTCGGAAAAGAGTACTACCTCCAGAGGGACAGTTTCGCCGATCTGGATGTTATTGTCTATTATGTCGGTTTCGAGGGCCGCAGCCGCGACCACACCGATACCCTCTCCAAACTTCGGCTCATTTATGGACGAAATCTGAATTCGCGGCTGGCTATTTACGGCGGACTCACGCTCAACCTGCTCACAACCGACGTGGAAGCAGCTGACGACGTCGCCCTTTGGGGACCTTCGGAACCGACCTGGACGAAGGGTAGTCGCGGTTATTATTTTTGGCCCGGACTGGTCCTGGGCGTCCGCTTCTAAATCCCGTTCCAGGCAAAGTCCGAATCCCACGGCTATTCTCAAAATGGGAAGAGTCTTATCTGTACAAAAAACCCGAGCAATCGGGCTTTTTGGTTCTGGAATTTTCTCAAATAAAACTTTAGCATATAGATGTTGTATTTTAAACGTTTAAGATTTATATTTTCGATTAGTAAAATCGAAGGAAAATATGAAACTCTCAGTAACCCTCCTGCTGATATCGGTCACAGTCTTCTACTCATCCGCCATCGGCCAGGTCCGAAATCCCATCCGCGGTTTCGTCGTCGATGCCACGAGCGCGGAACCTCTCCCCGCAGCCAACGTCATGCTCGAAGGAACCTCGCGCGGAGCTTCCACGAATCTGGACGGCTATTTTGTCATCGCCAACCTCGAACCCGGGACCTATACCCTCGTTGCCGGCTACCTCGGTTACTTTACAGGAACGTTTGAGGTGACTGTAACGGAAGAATTGATAGAACCGATCCGCATCGAGTTAATCCCCACAACCGTCCAGCTGGAAGAAGTGGTCTATGTACTGGACGATGAAAATGAGCGGGAAACTCGACTGAGTCCCGAAGTCTCCACCATTCCCATCGACATCGGAACCATCCGCAAGATGCCCTCCCTGGGAGGCGAAATGGATGTCCTGCGCACCATGCAGCAACTTCCGGGCGTCAAGGCCTCTTCTGATATAAGCAGTGCACTTTACGTGCGCGGTGGAAGCCCCGATCAAACCCTGATTCTGATGGACCACAACGTGGTCTACAATCCATCCCACCTGTTCGGAATCTTCAGCACCTTCAACGCAGATGCCGTCAAGCGCATCGAACTGATCAAGGGCGGATTTCCCGCGGAATACG
>JALGZU010000279.1 GCA_025774735.1 candidate division LCP-89 bacterium
TCGCTGTCGTTCGGCATCGGCCTGCTGATCAGTTTCATCTACTTCGCCCTCCAGCAGACCGGCCGCGTGATCGGTTTCAACGGCATGCTCTCCCCCCTGGCCGCCGCCTGGCTGGGAAACACCGTCTTCATCTTGATCGGCCTCTTCCTCTTCTGGCGCGTGGAGAAGTAGTCTCCTGGCTAAAGAGGCTCCACCCTGCAAGGGCTTGACAACGCATTATAGATATCGTATATTGTAAAGTTATATTTTCGGGGCGTAGCGCAGTCCGGCAGCGCATCTGCTTTGGGAGCAGAGGGTCGCTGGTTCAAATCCAGTCGCCCCGACAAGCTTAATTCTTAAATTTTAAATAGTTGCCCCAATTTCTGCCGAGAGACAGCTCGGTAGATTTTGGGGTATTTAAAGTTTGAGTTGTTGTAAACTAACGATTTAAGTTAACTCTTTCGCGCAAAGTAGCCTGAAGGCATCACGGAAAGTTTCAAGCTTACAGAGATAACACGGTATTCTTACGGATCGTTTACATCCCTGATAAACATATTCTTTTTCCAGATGAGTCTGAACCTATTCTCGGGTTGCTTAAGGAAAACAAAGCATTTCTGGTTGCATGTTTTAAATACATTTCTTATATTCCAAATCTATCCGAACGACCGGATTATTCGATTCGCAAACTCCCTCGCCTCGCATACGTATCACGAAAACTTACCGGGAATATCAGACTAAAAAACCAATGGAGATGACGAGATGTCCAGAATATTAACTCTACTAATAGCCGGAACGCTGTTGCTCTGCTCTGCTGCTTCGGCGCAAGACTACCTCCAGTTGGATGATCAATACATCGAACTGATGAGATCCGATATCAGAACACAGAGGGTCGCATTGATTACGGACATGATGCAGTTCAGTGAGGATGAGGCGTCCGTGTTTTGGCCGATCTTCCGTGAATACGAGGTGGAACTGGCCAAGATCTATGATGTGCGAATCGAGGGGATCAAGTGGTTTGCCGCCAATTTCGATGAATTGACGGATGAAAAGGCGAAAGACCTAGCCCGGAAAACAATAAAATTCGAGAAGGATAAAACCAAGCTGACGGAGAAGTATTATAAGAAGCTTTCAAAGGAACTTTCTCCAACTCTGGCTGCGAAATTCTTCCAACTCGAACGATGGCTCAATCTGATGGTAGAACTGCAAGTCACTTCGATGTTGCCATTTATACAGTGAACGTAACTGAATCCAAAATAGAGGTCAATAATAGAGGTCAATCATCATGCTAAAAGGGCGAAAAGCTTTACTCTCCAGACAGTTTCTCTGGCTGGTGCCTGTCATCCTTGCCACATCCTTTCTCTTTTATTCCTGCGCACCGGATTCAGGCTTCAATTCTGTAGACGACTATGATGTCGTGATAACCCTCTACGAATCTGGTGTGGATTTCGCGACTTTCCTGACGTTTATCATGCCGGATTCGATCGTCCACCTGGGAGATTCCACGGACATCAACATGGACTACGACGGCCTGATCCTGACAGAGGTGGAGGATCAATTCGAGGCCTGCGGCTACACCGTTGAGTTGAATCCTGACGTGAACCCACCGGACTTCGTCGTGCTGGTTTCAACCGTATCCACCGACTGGCTCGTATATTACGGGTATGACTGGTGGTATTACTGGGGCTGGTATCCTGGATGGGGTTATTACCCGTACTACGGTGCAGGCTGGGGGATGTACTATCCTCCCTATTGGGGGGGGTACACCACAAGTTATTCCACCGGGACAATCCTAATAGAAATGGTAAATGCTTCGGATCCGATTGAAGAGAACGAACTGTTACCGGTCGTCTGGACCGCAGCCATCAACGGTCTGCTGGAAGGCACGACGTCGCAAATGCAGTCACGGATCGAGGATAGCATTTCTCAAGCGTTTGCTCAATCTCCCTACCTGAAAATCAATTAACCGGGAAGGAACTTAAAATGAAATATATCTGGACCATTATCTTAATGCTTCTCCTCTGCTCGAGTGTGCAGGGTCAAGATCCCTGGGTTGGTTTAACCTGGGATATCGGTTTCCCGACCGGAGATATGGAAGAGTACATCGGCGAAACCAGCTTTCGCGGTTTCAGGATCGATGCTCGCTATATCATGCAACCCAAATTATCGATGGGATTATTGTGGGGGTGGAATACCTTCCACGAGCTTTCCGATGCCCTGATAGAGATCGAGAACGGCGCCGTAAGCGGGCATCAGAACCGTGCCTTCTACGTGTCACCGATTATGGCCAGCACCCATTACTATGCTATCGATTACCGGAGACAACGGTTCGTGCCCTTTATCGGGCTCAATTATGGAGTTTACTGGATCTCCCAGGTACTCGAAATCGGAGTGTTGGAAATTGAAGACAACGACTGGCACTTCGGCCTCGCTCCTGAAATCGGGGTGGCGGTCTTAATGGACTATGACACCTATTTCAGAATTAGCGGAATCTATAACAACGCCTTCGCCGGAGGCGATGACATCAGCTGGTTCAGTTTGAACGTGGGATTCAGTTACCTCCCTTAGAGGTGACGTTGTTCAAATCCCACATACAGACCATACTGCACTCGCACCCGTACCTTTAATCGAGTCAATAGAAAGGAATCCCGGATGTTTTCGCTCAGATTCGGAGCATCTCTCCGTAAGAATACTCCCGTGCGCTTTGTCCAATATGGCTTGTCAGCAATCGTTCTGATATTACTGATCGGAGCTCAGACGGGCCGGGCGCAGAACATACGCGGCATCGAAATCGCCCCCTTCTACGGATATCAATACGGAGGACAGTTCACGGTTTACGACGGGGAAATCAACATCGTTGATGCCGATAATTTCGGCATCGTCATTAGTGCGCCGGTACCCTATAAGCCGGGTCTGAGGACGGAGCTGTTTTACAGCCGTCAAGAAACGACACTCGAATACAGAGAATACTCATACAGTGAGGCGGATGCACTCTTCGACATTATCGTCGAATACTTCCATGCGGGCGCTCAAATGGAGCAGAAGCTCAATGATAAGGTGTTCCCTTTCGGTACCATTACCCTCGGAGCGACTCACTTCAATCCCAGGGGCTCGGCCATCGACAGCGAGTGGCGTTTTTCATTCAGCCTGGGATTGGGTACCAAGATATTCTTCAACGATCGCATCGGACTCCGGGCCCAGGCCCGCCTCCTCATGCCTTTCCAGTTCACCACCGGGGGCATTTTCGTCAGTCCTGAAGGGACAGCCATAGGGCTTAGCGGCGGCTCGGCGATCCTGCAGGGTGATGTCACCGCGGGATTGATCTTCAGAATTTAATACAGAGTAGAGTAAGTGCATGTGAAACAATAATAAGGAGGATGAATTGAAAAAAACAATTCCAATTTTAGCTGTGTTTGTGGTCCTGATTTTAACCATGAGCGCGGCCCAAGCCCAGGACAAGCCCAACTTCCTGGTGATCTGGGGTGATGATATTGGCTGGTCCAATATCAGCGCTTACAATCACGGAATGATGGGCTATCAAACCCCGAACATTGACCGCCTGGCTAATGAAGGCGCCATGTTCACACATTACTATGCGCAACAAAGTTGTACTGCGGGAAGAGCCGCATTCATTACCGGGCAGCATCCTTTCCGGACAGGCTTGCTGACAATCGGTATGCCGGGCTCAGAGCACGGTATTCCAGACTGGGCACCCACTCTGGCTGACCTTCTCAAGGAAGAAGGATACGCTACAGCACAATATGGCAAGAATCACCTGGGCGACCGTGATAAACATTTGCCAACAGCACACGGTTTCGACGAGTTCTTTGGTAATCTCTATCACTTGAACGCAGAAGAAGAACCTGAAGGCTATTATTACCCGAAGGATCCTAATTTCCGTAGGAATTTCGGACCTCGAGGTGTTCTTAAGAGCACCGCAGGAGGGAAAATCGAAGACACCGGTCCGATGACACGCAAACGTATGGAGACGGCAGATGAGGATTTCCTGAAGGCTGGTATGGACTTCGTTGAGCGTTCAGTCAATTCCGGCAAACCATTCTTCATGTGGTTTAACACTACCAGAATGCATGTCTGGACCCGTTTGAAGGAAGAATCGATTGGAACCACCGGCATTGGTCTCTATCCTGATGGCATGGTTGAGCATGACAGTCATGTTGGTATGCTCTTGGACCAATTGGACAGACTTGGCATCGCCGACAACACAATCGTGATTTACAGCACCGATAATGGTGCTGAAACGGCGACTTGGCCGGATGGCGGCATCACTCCTTTCAAGGGTGAGAAAGGCACTACCTGGGAAGGTGGGTTCCGCGTTCCTTGTGTCGTACGGTGGCCCGGTACCATTGAAGCCGGCACGGTCGTTAATGAGATCATGGCTCACGAAGACTGGGTGCCGACGTTAATGGCTGCTGCAGGCGAACCGAAGATCGCAGACAAGCTGAAGAAGGGTTACAAAGCCAACAGTAAGGAATGGAAGGTTCATCTGGATGGTTATAACTACACACCTTTCTTCAAAGGTAAAGCGAAAAAAGCTCCTCGTGAAGAAATTTTCTATTTCAGCCAGGGTGGTGATCTGGATGCGGTCCGTTGGAATGACTGGAAAGTCAGCTTCAATGTAATTGAAGGTAATATCGCCACAGGGATAAGAACCACGCCGAGCTGGCCTATCATTACCAATCTGAAAGCTGATCCGTTTGAAGTGATGCATGAGCATTCCACGATGTATATCCGCTGGTATGGTGATAATATTTGGTTATTCGTTCCCATCCAGCAGAAAATCAAGGCCTTCCTGAGCACAATTGAAGGCTATCCGTTCCAAGCTGGAGCTAGTCTGAGTGCAGCCGGTATCAACTACCGCTCTATCAAGGCGCTCCAAATTCTAAAGCAGATGGAGCAGGGTGGACTAATTCCTGGACAATAGTGGTTCGAAGAGTTTTGAGAGAATAGGGTGTGCTGGGGGCCGCGGGTCGGTATAACCCGCGGCCCTTTTATTATTTAAGAAGAGAAGCGTTTTGCGAATTTTGCAATTTAGTGCTTGATAAAAAGTGCACAAATTTATACATTTGCGTACTTAAGTGTAACGTACAGAGATAGACACGTTTTAGCTGTACCAACTGAAAAGTGGAAACTCACAGCCAGAAATTACCGAGTCCTGAGGGCGATTTAGGTCATTGAACAGCTTGAAAAGATGTGTTCCCAACGAAACTAACCTATTTAGCGAATCATAAGTTGTTAGTGCGTTTAGGGCCGCCGGATTGAATAGCCCTGCGGCCCTTCGTTTCCATGGTGAATAAACGTTAAAAAGGATCGCTTCATGAAGAAGACAATCTACTTGATGGTAGTAATCAGCGTGTTGGTTGCTACTCTTTCTCCCGCCTATGCTCAGAATCCCGATATGGTGCTGTCACAATCTGAAAGGGACAGTATTCTGAAGGATTACAACAACATCTTCCCCATCTGGGGGCGGAAGGCAATCGAACCTGGGGGCGGAAGGCAATCGAACGGGGATTCGATATCCCATATTCGTTCGGCATCGGTGTGAATACGATATACATGAACCAGGGGATTCTGATCAGCGACCTCATGCTGGGTGTCAATCAGGGTGATATGCAAACGATTGATTTTGTATCGTTCGGAGACAATACGAGCCAAGTAACCACAGCGAACCTGCGCTTAGATCTCTGGTTGTTTCCTTTCCTGAATGTTTACGGAATGTACGGCAAGGGTTTTGCCAATACGACTGTCGAGTTAACAGAACCAGTATCGTTTGAATCCAGCGTTGACCAGTCAGGGACCTACTATGGATTTGGATTAACTGGAGCGGCAGGCATAAAAAAGAACTGGCTATCAGTGGATTTCAATATGTCCTGGACGGATCTGGAAAAACTTGAGGAGCCAGTTCGAGCCTCAATTCTGGGTTTGCGCTATGGCCGTACCTTTAACATAGGCGGCAGTAAAAGGTTGGCAGTTTGGGTAGGCGCCATGCATCAAAAGTTTAAAACTGAAACCGATGGCAGCATTTTGTTATCTGAAGCGATTCCGGTGGAAATAGTCGATCAGATTCAGAATTATCAGGACTCAGACTGGTACCAGGATCTTTCCATACCACAGCAAGCTCTGGTTGACGAGTTTTTCAGCAGAATCGAGGAAGGAAATATCGGTGATACTGTGGTTAAGTATGGCATAGATAAAGCACCGGAAGATCCCTGGAACCTTCTTGTTGGAGCGAATCTTGATCTGAATAAACATTGGGCAATCCGGGCTGAAGCCGGCCTTATTGGGAGGGTTTCGATCTTGGGCGGTTTGAATTTCAGGTTTAATTTATAGGTCTCTTCATTCGGAAGAGAACTCGGTACTTGAATTAAGAGGACCAACGCTATGAAGAAGCTCCTGATACTCGCTCTCATCACTACGATTCTCCTCCCCGGCATCGCCTATAGCCAGGCGGCTATATTAGTGCTGCTGTTTGGAGATAAGGTCGCCAGCGAGAACTTTTACTTCAGCCTGAAGATGGGAGGCAATTACTCGACCCTGTCCGGCATCGATGATGCCAGCTACAAGCTGGGACTGAGTTTCGGACTTGTGGCGACCATCAAGCTCAGCGACAAATGGTACATCGTGCCAGAGTTCTCGGCGATTTCGAATAAGGGTGCCGAAGACGTCCCGCTACTCCCCACCGGAGATCCAAACCTCGACGCCCTCTTGCAGCGAAAAATTCGGCGTGGGAGCTGGACCCCAACTCAGCATCCTGACCGGTGGCGTGGATCGATATGAGGCTGAGCTTCCGGATAGTAAAGACCTCATCTATGAAAACGACATCAAGTCGGATCTGAACTCAATAGACGTCGCCGCGGTATTCGACGTCTATTACTCGCTGTCGGATGCGCGCAAGGGCAAAGGGCTGAACATTCACGCCAGGTATGAACTCGGTTTGACCGACATTGTCAAGGACAATCCGGGCGATGCAGTTATGAATTCGGCCTTCCAGATTGCCCTCGAGTTCCCGTTCATCGAGTAATTATTCGGACAGGATCGAAACGCTGGTCACGACCTGACCTCAATCTCGAAGCTGACACTGAGGCCAGGTTATCACTGAGATTGTCAAACTGGTAGCTGTGGCATAGAATCACACCAATAAGAACAACCTCGTAAAATGCGTCTACACCTTGATGATAGGGAATGACACCATGCTCAAGAAAGCCATATTAATCATGATGCCCCTGATATTCATCTCTGGTTTGACATCACCAGGTAAGGTCTGGGCAGCTTCATATTCGGATAGTCCCTCGGCAAACTCACTGACCGTCTATTTCTGGAGCTCTGATCTCACGGGCAACGTCACGATACAGGGGAACACGGCGGAATTTGACGCAGACTACAACGATGTCCTCAAGTTCGTGGATTATTCTTTTAAGCTTCGTTACGAACACTGGAAGAGGGACTTGGGATTTATCGCTGATATCCGCTACGTGAACCTGGGGAAGAAGATGCGCTTCACTGAAGGTCCGGTAGATGTGGATGTCAATATCGCCAACTACCAGTTCATAATGGATTTGGGTGTGGGATACCAGTTCGCCAAAATTCCGCTGGGTGGAAACAGAATTAATCCCTACACATATCGGCCGCCTCACCTGGGGCTCGACGTGATGGTAGGGGGACGATACGCCTACTTCGAGACGACCTTGGACTACAACATTGACGTGACAGCTCCCACCACCGACGAGAATTTCAAAACCACCAACGACTGGTTCGAAATGTTCATTGGAGGCCGGGCGCGACTACAGGTTTCGTTCAACCTGGGATTTACGCTCCAGGGTGATTACGGCGGCTTCGGCATCGGATCGGATCATACCTGGAATTTTGCCGCCAGCGCAAATTACAAGCTGTTGTACTGGTTGACCATCAGCGGCGGTTACCGCATCAGGGACATCTACGTCCAGCAGGGTAGCGATGAAGATGAATTCAGGTACGATGTCCAGATGCACGGTCCCGAATTGGCGTTTAAACTGCACTTCTAAAGAGGTAAACGATGAAAAATCTATCTGTCATCCCCGCAATTGCACTGCTGATCTTGGTATCAGGATGCGCCTCGGTCGTTGATGTGCGGCACGACTACGATCCCGAGTTCGATTTCGGCGGCCTGGAAACCTATAGCTGGCTGCCGGTCAAGGCAAGGCCGGGAGTGAACCAGATGCGCATCAACCGGTTTATG